>JARLGN010000021.1 GCA_031292775.1 Acidobacteriota bacterium
CGCCAGTCCGGAGGAAACGTTTAACAGCACGGCGTTCGATTGCCGGGTCAAATGCGGAATGAACGCGGCAGCCACGCATATGGCTCCCACCAAATTGGTGTCAACCTCATCGCGCAATCCTGCTTCATCCAGTGGCGTGCCTGGGGCAAACTCCAGCCGCCGCTGCACGCCCGCGTTATTGAAAACACAGTTGAGTGACGGGAATTCCGCAACAACATCGCGGGCAATGTTGCGGACGGCGACGGGATCCCGCACATCAAGCATAAAGTAGCGCATGCCGGGATTCGCAGAACAGATTTCCTTAAGGCGATCCTCCCGCCGACCACTGATAAGGACCTGATTCCCCAGCTTGTAAAACGCCTCGGCCAGGCCTTTGCCGATTCCCGATGTGCCGCCAGTGATGAAAATGGTGTTCCCGTGCATTTGCATGGACTATTCTCCCATCCGAGCGCTTCAATGGATCTCGTATCCCGCTGTGAATTGCAGTTCCCTATGACAAGCCCTCAACCATAATATTCCCAGTTTCATTTCTTCGCGCGACAGATTTAGCTGGACAACCCAACAGATAGAAAGTCGGCAGGCATTTCGAGAAGAGGTCGATCCAATGCGTTCGGCCAATGCATTCGAAGAGTAATGGTCAGCCCGTGCCCAAATTACGATTCGCGAATTTAGTGCTCACCGGCGGCTCCGCCGCGCTGCGCGACCAACTTCGTAGCGCCGTCCGGAACCTGTTCCGACAGATTCGGGAAGGTGCCACTTCCCAAATTTTGAAATCCAATTTGGCGGCGCAAAAGAGAAGGGGGGAAGATAACATGCCGCACTGAGCGGGCAGCGGAAGAACCCGACCGCTGTGCCGGTTCCTGAATCCCCGCCGGGGATCGATATTGTAGCCGGAGGCGACTCCCCCGGAAAAAGTTCGCGCAAAAAGGCCCGCCCCTGGTGGGATCGAAAGCAGGGGGCTGTGGTGTCATTCGCTGTGGCACGGCCACCCTTACCGTGACGGTTCACGGGCGGGAGAACATGTAAAAAAATAAACAAACTCACGCAAAGGCGTGAAGGCGCGAAGATGTGCGACCACAACCGCCTTGTTTTCTTTGCGGGCTTGGAGTCATTGCGCCTTTGCGTGAAATGCTCTGCCTTCTTTCAATTCTTCCACAGCTTCGAACTCCCGTGCCACTTCCAAATGGCCTATGCCGTGGAAGGAACCAGCTCGGGGCAGCGCCCCCGGGAAATCTCCAGTTGGTCCCCAACGCGTGTTTCTGTCTGGAAGATTGTATGGTCTGGAAGTTCCAGCACGCTTTCCGCTTTGAATGTCACTTTGGAAATCCGGAAGGGGCGAACACACTCCTCGACATGAACCACCACCTGATCGCGATTGAGAAAGACCAGGTCCAAAGCGTAGAGCATGCCAATGGTATGGACCCCATGCGAGGGCACAATCCACAGGCCATTGCCGGGCCGAGCCCAGCGGCGGGTGGTCCCCAGCAGGCCCACGAGCCGGCTGAAGTAACCATCCGCCACCTTGGCGTGTGCGGCCACTAACCGCTCGCGGGTCTTATTGTAAACACAAATGTACTTGTCCCCATGTGGGACCGGCTTGTCCACGAATCAAGCCTCGCTGTTCTAGATTTCAATTGCCCATCAACTTCCCCACCTACTTGGAAGTCTTGGCCGTGCGGCGCCATATAATAATGGCAAGGATGATGACTACCCCAACGCCCGCCAGAATTTGAATGGTTGCTGTACCCATGATGTCCTCCTTGAAAGATTACTGTTTTAGCTTCGACTTAAGAAAAACTGTTGCCCGATTCGTGATCGCGAAGTCATCGCTGAAGTTGCCCCAGCGTATGAATCATCGTGATGACTGCCGGACCTAAAATGACCACAAAGAGTGCCGGGAAAATAAAGAAGACCAGAGGGATAACCATCTTCACCGTGGTCTTGGCTGCCATTTCCTCAGCCCGCTGCCGGCGTTTTGTGCGCAGATCATCGGCGTGGATTCGCAGCGATTGCGCCACGCTTGTACCGAAGCGGTCGGTTTGAATCAGCGTGGCAACCAACGCCTGGAGGTCGTCCACTCCCGTGCGCGTGGCGAGAGAGCGGAGCGCATCAATTCGGGTCTTGCCTACATGCGTTTCAGCGTTGAGAAAATCAAATTCCGCGCACATTTCCGGGTGCGCAATTCTCAATTCCTGGCTGACGTATAACAGTGCTTGATCAAGACCCAGTCCCGCTTCCATGCAGATGACGAGAAGGTCGAGGGCATCCGGCAATGCCAGGCGCAGGACTTGCTGACGGGACTTGACCTGCCGGCCCAACCAGATATCCGGCAATATGAATCCCAACGCCAGGGCCACGAGAATGAGCACAAAGGGATTGTTTTTGTAGAAGCCGGTCAGAAGGACAAGACTCACCAGACCAAGCATCAAAACGCCCCTGGCAGCGCGCAAAACCGACGCGGCTTCTGGTCGGCGAAAGCCCGCCCGGACCAGACGTGCGTCTGTTTCCGAATTTCTCTCGGATGGGGACGGCAGGATTCTGGCGATCCAGACGAGGATTTTGTCGATCACAGCTTTCCACGATTCTTTTGGGCTCATCCGCCGGTCATGGCCGGAAAGGCGCGAAAGGCGTCCCAGCCTTTCGGCAATCAACAGCGATCCACCGGAAAGCGCGTAGGTTATCGCCATCGCGATAAAGATGATCGCTCCGAAAATTACGATGCTGATGGACCATGGCATATAACAGCTATTTCTCCTCGAAGTTCTTAGACCTTGATTTTGACAATCCTCCAGACAATGATCGCCCCTAGTGTTTGCATGACGGCCGCTAAGATGAGCATTAATTGGCCCAGGCGGTCCACAAACAACAAATTCGCATATTCAGGGTCGATCACATGAAGGAGGAGCATCATAATAATGGGCAACGCCATCAGTATTCCGGCGGTAAAGCGGCCCTGGGCAGTACGAATCTTCACTTCTCCGGTGATCCTGAACCTCTCCCGGATCACGCGGGCAAGGTTGTCAAGAATCTCCACCAAATTCCCACCCGTCTCCTTCTGCACCAGCAGGGCAATGGCAAAAAGCCGGACATCCATTGACGGAACCCTGTCACAAAGACTCATGAGGGCGTCGCGCAGGGGAAGTCCGAATCGCTGCTGGTCAAAAGTAATTCGGAACTCTGTGGAAACCGGGTCCGGCAATTCCGTGGAAACAATTTCCAATCCCGAGGCGAAGGAGTGCCCGGCACGCACGGAGCGCGACAGGAGGTCAATAACGTCAGGGAATCCTCTCTCAAATGCCGCCATTCGCCGCGCCCGTTTAATGGCGACAAAAACGAGCGGGAGGAAGGCAGCGGGGATGCCCGCCGCAACCGCCACCAGGAAATTACAGTAGATAATCTGCGTCACTTCCAAAGTCGTCAGCCCAATCGCAGCGCTAATCAGCGTAATCTTGCCCGGCCGCACCTGCATTCCCGCCTGGGCGATAAATTTACGCAGGCGCCCCGGCCACGACCAGCGCACCAGCAGCTTGTTAAATGGGGGGATGCTGCTCAACAGTTCATCGCGGATCAGATCCAGGTTCAGCGCATTTTTGACAAAGGGGGTTCCCTTTTCAATGGCCTCCAGCCTGCCTCGGACAATGTCCCCATCCATCTCCCGCCCCGCGAACGCGTAGATCGCCCCAAAGATGAGGACGATGATGAAGAATACGAGAGTGGCGAATAGCAACTGCATGGAACCGTTCCCTCTTAATGCAGCCGGGTGGATTCAAACATGGAAGGGGGCAGGTTGACGCCGGACGCCGCCAGACGCTCCGAGAGCCGGGGGCGAATGCCCGTGGCAACAAATTCGCCGAGGACAGCGCCGCTCTCCGCCAGCCCGGTTTTTCGGAAGGCGAAAATCTCCTGCATGCTAATAATGTCGCCTTCGATTCCGGTAATTTCAGAGATGCTCGTAACCTTTCGGGTGCCATCGCTCATCCGGCTGACCTGCACCACCACGTCGATGGCGGAAGCAATCTGGCGCCGGGTGGCCACCTCCGGCAGGTTCAAATTCGACATGGCGATCATCGTTTCCAGGCGTGCCAGGGCGTCGCGCGCCGAGTTGGCGTGGATTGTCGCCAGGGATCCGTCGTGGCCGGTGTTCATTGCCTGAAGCATATCCAGCGCTTCCTCGCCGCGAACCTCGCCCACAATAATCCGGTCAGGGCGCATGCGGAGGCAGTTGATCACGAGTTGCCGCTGGAGAACCGCTCCTTTCCCCTCCACATTGGGAGGGCGCGTTTCAAGCCGCACCACATGATCCTGGTGAAGCTGCAATTCCGCCGCGTCCTCGATGGAGATAATGCGTTCACGGTTGGAAATGAAAGATGACAGGACATTCAAAAGAGTGGTCTTGCCCGCTCCGGTGCCGCCGGAAATCAGCGTATTCATGCGGGCATAAACACATCCCCGCAGCAATGCCAGCATTCCGGAAGTCAGTGTCTGGTTGCGCAACAGGGCGTCCACATTCAGGGGCTCGCGCCCGAACCGGCGTATGGAAAGGCAAGCACCGTCAATGGCCAGCGGAGGAATGATGGCGTTCACGCGCGAGCCATCGGCAAGGCGCGCGTCCACCATGGGCGACGATTCATCGATCCGGCGCCCCACGGCAGAAACAATGCGGTCAATGATGGCCAGTAGATGCGCTTCGTCACGGAATTGCACGTTGGTCCGTTCCAGCAAACCCTTGCGCTCCACATAGACATCTTTGTGGGTATTGACCAGGATGTCCGAGATGGTGGAATCTTTCAGCAGGGGTTCAAGAGGACCCAACCCAAACACCTCATCGAGGATTTCCTGGGAGAGGCGATCCTGCTCCTGGAGGGTCATCGGCGTGCTTTCCGCCGAAGTCAAATTATCGACGATCTGCGTTACTTCGGCGCGTACCGTGTCCCGGTTCAACTGCGTGACGCGGTCCAAATTCAACCTTTGGATCAGCCGGCGATGAATGGCCGCTTTTACCTTGCCCAAATCGGGTTGACCGATGCAAATATCAGCCATCTTCTCCTCTTATTTCCTGCTCGAAAAAATCCCGAGAAAGGATCCCCGTTTCGCGTCGCTCTCGTGGCGTACCCCGGAAAACTGCTCCGCCATACTGCGAAACTTTTGCAGCAACTGAACGTTCTGGCCCGGGGAGAGTTCCGCCCCCATGTTTACCGCCCGGCTCACAGCCTTGAAGTCGTTGGGCAGGCGTTCAAAGATAGGAAGCTTTACCCGCTTCTCGAAAGATTCAAGAGCCCCTTCATCAGCCTTGTGCCAGCGATTGACCGCCACGCGAAGGCGGGCTGAGTCAATGCCCAGGGCGCGCAGCAAAGTGATCTGCCGTTCCAGGCTCCACAAGCTGGGCACATTGGTCTCCGTCACCAGGACGATCTGGCGAGCCAGGCGCAGAACCGACGACCACTCGGAAGAGCAATTGGGACCGACGTCCGCCACGACGAAATCAAAGCTGCTCTGGGCCACATTGATAATCCGGGCAAGGGCCTGTGGGGAAATCCGGTCCCATTCATCGGCGTGGGACGCGCCTGCAAGCAGTTGTACGCCGCTTTTGTGATTGGCCAGCAGTCCGCTGAACAGATGGCTATCCAGCCGGTCGAGGCTTTCCACCGCTGCCCGGAACGAAAATCGCGCCTCTAGGTCCAACAGTAGCGAGGCGTGACCCAGTGGGCGTCCCAGGTCGAGCAGGACCACGCGCTTGCCCGCGCTTCGCGCCAATTGCACCGCGAGATTCACCGCAACGGTCGTAGTCCCCACTCCGCCTTTCGCCCCCGTGACAATCAGCAGCTTCTCCATTTCGGAATTCGGCATTCCCCGTTGATTGACCAGCCGCTCCAGCATCTCCCGCACAACCATGGGGTCAATCGGCTGCGAGAGAAACTCCCGCACCCCGCTGCGCATTGCCTGCATCAACAGTTCCGGGCTGGGCTCCTGATACGCCGAACAAGCGATAATGCAAGCGGCGGGATTGAGCCGGTTCAAGCGTGCGGCAAACTCCAGGGGGGACTTTGAATCCCGTCCAATTTCAACCAAAACCACATCGGGCACAGCAGCACGAGCGGTTGGGCCCTCACCCGCCATCAGGTCCCATTGCGCAATGGGCTGCACCAACCCGGTTTGCTGCAACATGGCCAGCAAAGCCGCGCTGTTCTTCGTGTCGAGACTGACAACACCCACCGTCAACATGCTGCGGGTCCTTTCGAGCCTCCCTTACCTTTTTGACCGGGAAGAATCTCCTCCCCCCTACTTAACCTTCGGGGGAGTACCCTTTGTCGCGGGCAAAGGCTTTAGGAAGGGGTCCGGAAACTGCGGCAAGGGGATTTGCTTCGGCTGCGAATCCAACCGCACAATGTGTGGTGTTACCAGGATCAACAGCTCATCCTGGGTCTTCGAGATCGAACGGC
>JARLGN010000150.1 GCA_031292775.1 Acidobacteriota bacterium
CCCCACATTGAGCAGGTAGTTCCCGCCTTTCGCCATGATCTTCTGGATGCTGCGGATCAAGTGGGCGACGTTGTAGTAGTCCTCATCCACCCGGTATCCCCAACTCTGGTATCCCACCGACTGGCATGCTTCCACCGGCTTGTCGAAGTATGGCTTCGTGTTCACTGAGTCGTCCCAGTCGCGCTCCGGCGTGCCAGAGTCCCCCTTGTCGAATCCGCGATCGTTGATGATTGCGTTGGGCTGCAACGAGCGGATCAGGGTATTGAAAGAAGTGTCCTCGCGTTTCAGCTCGCGGGCGTCCCACCAGAATCCGTGGATGTCACCATAATTGGTGCAGAGTTCCCGCACTTGCCGTTTCAGGAACCCCAGGTACTTCTCCTCGTCCGGCTCGTCTCCAGGAGCCGGGGCCGGGAGTTCGTAGGGCCGTCCTGCATTGGGATAATTCGGTTGATGCTCGTCAACGATGGAGTGATACAGGCAGAGTGGAACTCCCCGGCGGTGGCAGGCGTCGGCCAACATCTTCAGGACATCCTTGCCGTATGGGGTGTGCATGATGTTGTAGCCGGTCTCCTGCGTGTTCCACATGCAGAATCCATCAATGTGCTTCGTGGTGAAGGTGAGGTACTCCATGCCCGCTTGTTGGGCGGTGTCGAGCCATGCATCGGGATTGAACTTGACGGGGTTGAACTTGCTCATGAACGGCAGGTATTCCGCCCGGGTCATCTGCTTGCGGTACATGTGCTGCTCGTGCCAGCCGCCCACGGAGTAGATTCCCCAGTGCACAAACATGCCGAATCGCTTCTGGAAAAACCAGTCTCGGCCATCGTTGAAGCGCGAGGGGGTGGCGAGATGGTTTTCAGCAGGATTCAGCTTCACCACTGCCGGCTGCGGCACGAGTGCGGACGCGGAGCCGACAACGATCCTACTGCCCATAAATTGCAGAAGGTTGCGCCTTGTGAGCATGATGAGCTCCTGACTAAGTATTGGCCTTTCGAAGTTCCACT
The DNA here is from genome assembly GCA_031292775.1 of Acidobacteriota bacterium. Lineage (GTDB taxonomy): Bacteria > Acidobacteriota > Terriglobia > UBA7540 > UBA7540 > Bog-366. The sequence continues at coordinate 1,005 of JARLGN010000150.1, forward strand.
AGCCCTCCCTTGGAGATCTGCATATCCAGGGCGAAGGTATTTGTTCTCACATCAATTTGGGATTCAGACACCTGCTCAAGGTAACAGTTTCGATTGATCACGCGCCATTGGCCGGTACCGATCTTGTCAAGGAACACGGTGACACGTCCCCCGCTCGTAGCGTTGATGACGTAAATTTCGTTGCTGCCATCCACGCTAACCGGGGTGGTTGATGAAGAGCCCACGTACAGAAACGTCTTTGTGCTTCCCTTGACCCGCAACATCGGAAACAGAAGATCGAATCCCACGGGACGGAACTCACCTTGGGAAAGCTCGTTCTTGTGCTCACCGTAAAACCTCATCCACGCCGCAACTACGCGCAGGTGTGACTCCGGCAACAACCGGAAGTCGACGCCAAAGACGGGAACACCCGCGAGGGTCACCGTGGCACAGCACACCGCGACGTTTTCATCGGATTCGCGGATGTGCCACTGAATCGGGTCAATCTTGGTTGCCACCCCCTGGGAAAAAGATCGCACGATAACACCCAGGCTGCGATTCACATCGAGGTCGAAGGGCATGTCGATGGTTTCGAGTACGTTGGCGAACTGCTTGGCATTGATGTTGGCCATCGCCATACGGGTCTCGATCAGAAAAGCCGGCTTGTATTTCATGAGGGCATCGCGGACAGCTGCCAGGCAGGCGTTGTAGCCTTCCCCTGTCGACTCGGTGAAATGAGGGTGCGAGCTATGGCACGGAGAATGCTCGTCGTCCATGAAGTCGAGCCAGAAACCATCCAGGTCATAGTCTTGCGCAAACTTCAGGAATGTGCGCGCCAGATAGGCGGGAGTGTCACGGTGACACGGGCAAAGATGATCCAACTCCTTCCCCGAGGCATCGCATCTCAGCATGCCGCGGGCCTCTTTATAGGCGGCGGTCTTCTTTCCCAACATGAATAACGCCACCCAGATGGTTGCCAATTGCCCCATATCGTGAATGTGATCCACCAGCATGCGAAAATCCGGAAATTTCTCCCGGTACGCCACCCAGTCGCCCGTGTAGTCGGCGAATTCCGCTATTTCCTGCGATGTCCCCAATCCGCCGGTAAGCTGGTTCTGGTAGCCGGAATCGATGGACACATTCTTGATCCCAACCTTTTTGCAAAATTCCGCATTCCTCCCAATGCTTTCCTGAGTGATGTTGAAACCAAGCGGATACCAGGAGTTCCAAATGGGCTCGAAGGCCGCCGGAGGAGGTTTCAAAGTAGTGATATGCCCGGCGCGCTCAGCCCAGTCTGTATACCGTTGCATGGTGTGAAACCAATCATCCCCCGCGGCATCAAAATAGGCGCCATCGATAAGTTCTGACCGCTTCAGCGCATACCCCACGGGCTTTTCAAATTCAAATCGGAAGTTGAGCCCTTCGCCTCTGGGAGCGAGCCCCAGCGAGAACGTGTTTATCCGCAAGCCTGTGGCCTCAACCTGGTCGAGCAGGCCGAAGGCATAGCGGTTGTGGCCTTCGCGGTCGGAACAAACCAGCAGCGGGATGCCGGTGTTCGCTGCGTAGGTTCGAGCATAATTCTCACCTGATGCCAGGTCGCGGACGTAGGGGGTGAACTCCGCGTCGGTTTCAGAGGGGCCATTGCGATAATCCCAAAAGCGGTAAATGTCAGTGAAAATCAATTGCGACCGGACGGAGTAGCTGTGTACGGTAAACACCTCGCCATACTCGCGCGACAAATGAAACTGAAAGGTGGCGCGCCGAGCCTCGGGATGAACAAAAACAATCTTGAGCCGATACCCTTGGCCCGTGAAAACCACCACATTCTTGTCCTCCGAATTTTGCGGCTGCCATTCACGGACGGGAGGATCCAATGCAAAACCGAGTTGCGCTTCCCATTCCGAAAGTGGACCCAACTTCACATAGACCTGGCCTCTGTTGACCGCTCCCTCCTTCGGAGGTTGAAAAGAGGCCCTTACGGGAACCGCTAGCCCCAGAACGGAAGCAGTTCCAAAAAATCCGCGACGACTCATTCCTGACATTTAAATCCTCCCAGTCTCAACGATTCCACCCACGCGGACCAGTCACACGTCCCCGCCGGGAAGAATGACCCGGATCGGCTGCGCGTTCCCATCGCCACGTGCGCAGTTCCTACACCCCTACCCTCCGCACATCCGCTGAGCGCAGGCAAACATCTTGCCATCCACCAATTGTCACTACGGGCAGTCGAGTGCCCCCAGTTCCGCCAAGTCCCCCATCAAGGACTGAAGGAGATAGCGCGCCGTCCTTATATCACCCTGAATTGGCTCTGGCAACGGGAATCTATCGTTTATCGATTAAACGTCTGTGGGGAACTTGTTTCAGTCCTCTTCCCCGCTGCCGTTCGGACTACCGAAAATGGAGGACGGATTTAATGGGAGGGGAGCCGGATGCGTCTTGCGGGATGGCGTTTCAGATCATCTTTTCAGTTACCTGCCGGGAAGTCTTCGCCGAAAGGTCACTTTGCGCTGGCGTTGGTCTCCAGGATTCCCTTCACCTTCAGATAGGACTCATTCTGGGGCGCCAGTTCCAGGGCCTTATTGATGGCCGCCAGCGCCTCAGTGTATTTTCCCTGATGCCCGTATGCCAGCGCCAACGCGTAATGGGCCTGGGCATTCTGGGGCTGAATCTGCGCCCATTTCGCGAAGGCATCGACGGCAGCAGCGTAATTCTGATTCTTCAGCGCGGTCTGTCCTCGTTCCCGCAGCAGTAACGCCCGGATCACGTCGGGACTGTTGGCAAACTGTGGATCTAATTGCGCAGCCCTGGCCGCCTCAGCCAAGGCCTTTTCTTCTTGTTGCAAGCCGGCGTACGCCAATCCGAGGCTCTGGCGCAGCGGAGCGTCATCCGGATAATCGGCAATCAGTCTTTCCAGCACGGGAAGTGCTTTCGAATACTGCCCGCCGCCAATATCCTCGTTGGCTTCCTTCTCGACCTGATCGAACTCCTTTCGAGTGAGCAGGGATATCTCCAAGGTCTGATCCGCGGTCACCTGCACCTCGCGCTTGGTGGGCATACGATCCCCAAGTTGGGCACGCAGTTGATACAAACCGGATTTCAAATCGGAGAAAATGGCCTCCCCCGCCTTGTTCGATTTCTGGAATTGAGGTTCCGCCGTTCCAACGGCGGCGCCGGGTTACCCCTTTACAACGGCGGCGAGTTGAACCTCGACGTTCTTAAGCGGCTTCCCACTTTCGTCATGGAATTTGCACCGGAGTGTAATTGCAGACATGGTCTGGGTAAGGAAAATCATGGAGGCGAGCAGTGCCAACATCACTTTGAATCTTCCACCCTTGCAATGCATGATCATCTTCATACCTGTCCCTTGGCGCGCAACCTGGCGCCATTGAATTGCCGAAATCGCCAATCTCTTTCCGCCGCCCATATCAACGCATGCGCAGTCGCACGTTAAAGCAGCAGGTGCAGACCTTGGCCTGCAAGGCATGGGCTCTCCGTTGCGATACACCATCTGCCACGTACCAACTCGGTACCAGGGCAATTAGTGGACAGCGACGGAAGATTTGCTCATTTTCCGAAAGCTGTCAAGTCCTTCGGCCGAAGGGCAGCCGTTTCCGCGCTCGAAATACTTGGATGCGCGCGGGGATTCACCCGAGGCATCCGTTCAGATTTCATGAACCATGCCGGCCGTGCGCTGGTCAAAGGAAGAAAGAGAGATATAACACTGGGTTATACGGTAGCAATAACAGTCACAGAGTACTATCGGCACACTAGGAAACCCTCGAGTGCGTACCCTCTTGACCTCCCGGTGTATCATGTGGGCCGTATGCCGGATGCTCTCTGCTGCCTGTACCAACCACCATTCGCAAGCGCCCATCGCGCGGCGAGTCTGAAGGGCAGGAGCCATTCTGTGTTCGTCTTGCATATTTGCTCGCGGGGTTCAATCTAACTCCATCCACGGAGCCGTGAACTTATGAAGAAAAACTCCCTTTGGTCCGTCATTACCCTGTTGTTGGTCGGCCTATCCCCCCTCGCCGGACAGCAGAAACCCGCCGCCGTGGTTCCCGAACATATCGATCGGTTTGCTGCAATCGCCCTCCAGCCACCGCCGACGCCGCGGCCGCACTTGCCGGAGAATCCGCCGCGTGTGCTGCCGGCGATTGAACTGGAGTCCACGCACAGCAACCCCTCGGTGGAGTTTCCCCAACGCCACACAATGCGTTCCCGCGATGAGTTCCAATCCGCGCTGGCAGAACTGCGCCGGCAATACGAGCCCTTCCTGGCTGACTATACACCGGCCACGCCGGCCACCCGCGCACGCGTCGAACTTGACACGTTCCAGTTCCGCATGGAAGAGCCCGAAGACTTGCGTGATATTTCCCGCGTCTGGCGAGGTGAAGGCGCCTGGCAGACCGTTCACATCCCCGATTACCGCGGCCCCATGGGCTGGTGGGCCGGTTACTACCGCAAGGTCCTTGAAATCCCCTCCAGCGTTTGGAACCAACAAGCCATTGTCTTGCGCTTTGGTGCGGTCGACTACAAGTGCCAGGTCTACCTGAACGGCCGCACGGTCGCCACGCATGAAGGCTATTTCGCGCCCTTCGAGGTCGACGTCACCCCCTACCTGCGACGTGACGCCGAGAACGTCCTCGTGGTCCGCATCCAGAATGAGGCGATCATGACCGGTGCTGATTCCTGGATCGGAGGCGGCGTGGATGGTGACAAGATATATACGGGTGTGGGACCGGGCTGGGACGATCCCGCCCTTGGTTGGCACGAGTGCCCGCCCGGCGCCGGCATGTGGCAGAGGGTTTACCTCGAGGGCCGCCCCAAGCTCGCCGTCACGGGACTCTTCGTCCGGCCGGACCGGAAGCGGAAGTCCATCGAGGTGCGCATCGAAGTTGATAACCGCGAGCACGCAATTCGCGACGTCAATCTGGAACTCTCGGTTTACCCCATGAACTTTCACGGGCCCGCACTGGAAAGCATTCCCGCCAAGGCTGAGCCTGCCGGCCCGGGTTCCAGCGAATACCGTGTCGATGTGCGTCTGGGCGACTTCCGCGCCTGGGAGCCGGAGATGCCCTATCTTTACACTATCCGTGCCACCCTCCGTCCCAAAAACGGCGGGCCTTCCGATGTCGCCCAGTCCCATTTCGGGATGCGCGAGTTCAGCATGGACGACACATCTGCCGTGAAAGGCACCCTCTATCTGAACGGAGAGCCGATTATCCTCCGGGGCGCCAACACCATGGGCAACTTCGAAGTTTCGGTTATGAAAGGCGACGAACGGCAGTTGATCGAGGACATCCTTATCGCCAAGCTCGCCCACATGAACTTCTTCCGCCTGACGCAGAGCCCTGTGCAGCCCGAGGTCTACGATATGTGCGACCGCCTGGGCATGATGGTGCAAACCGATCTGCCGATGTTCGGGCAACTCCGGCGACCCCAAATCGAGGAGGCCCTTCGCGAGACTGGGGAGATGGAAAAGTTGGTCCGCAACCATCCCTCGAACATCCTGATCACTTACATCAACGAGCCTTCCTCGGCGGAGGGTTCCCAATTGGCTCACCGCCACCTCACGCGCACTGAGCTGGAACTGTTCTTCGAAGCGGCATCATCCCTCGTCCACGTCTACAATCCTGACCGGGTTATCAAGCCCGTGGATGGTGACTATGATCCACCCGAGCCCGGCCTGCCCGACAATCACATCTACTCCGCCTGGTACGGTTCGCACGCGGTTCCCATCGGCAAGTTCATCCGCGGCTATTGGGTGGCGAGCAAACAGGACTGGAAGCACGGCAGCGGCGAGTATGGCGTTGAGGGCCTGGAAGACAGCGAGACCATGTTCAAGCATTATCCCAAGGACTGGCTGCCGGCCTCCCTCGATGATCGTTGGAACCCGGACAAGATCGTTGACTCGCAGACATGGACCATGCACGATAGCTGGTTCGACAGCCAGGACACCCTGCGAGAATGGATTGCCGCCAGCCAGGCCCACCAAGCCTGGGGTATTCGCACCATGACTCGCGCCTTCCGGCGCCAGTCGGACCACATCGTTTCCACTGCGGTGCATCTGTTAGTCGATGCCTGGCCGGATGGTTGGCAGAAGGCTCTCGTCGATGTAGACCGCCACCCCAAGCCCGCCTACTTCGAGTTCCGCGACGCGCTCACGCCATTAATGGTTGATATTCGCACCGACCGCAACCGCTATTACGCAGGAGAGAAGCTGGCGCTCGAGTTCTGGGTTTGCAATGACTACCGGGCCGAGTTCCCCCGCAGTGAACTGGTCTGGGAAGTCCTGCGGGGAGGTAACCGCATCTTCGCCCAGTCCGCTCCTGCCTCCATCCCTTCCTTCGGTTCAGCCTTCCAGGGTTTCTTCCATTACCAGACCCCGAAGGTCACCGAGCGCGAGCACCTGACCATCCGCGTCGGACTGAAGGATCCCACCGGCCGGTTGATTCACGACTCCGAAACCGAGGTCGAGATATTCCCAGCGCTCAACACCGTCCAAAATAGCGGGGTGGGCGTCGCCATTGTCGGCCGGCCTGAGGGCCGCGCATGGAAATTGGCCGGGACTCTCGGCCTGCAACCGCACCTATTCTCCCCGGCTGGGGAGCGTGCCTCCCTCGCGTTGGTGGACTCCGTCGATGCGTACGAAGTGGTCCGGTCCAGCATTTTGAGCTTCGCGGAACGGGGCTCAACCGCGGTCTTCCTCGAACAGGAACCCGGTGCCGTCTGGCGCCTGGGTAAGGGTGACGTCTCGGTCAAGGAGATCAATGGCCGGGAGTTCGTCTCCCGCAAGACGGGCCATCCGCTGGTGGCCTCGTTCCAGCCGTTCGACTTTTCCTATTGGTACGATGACCGGAAGGACTATATCGAATACGTTGCCACAACCTATCTCGAAGGCCCCGACCTTGCTCCCATCCTTCAGACCGCGGAGGCGCCGCGCCCGGGAGATGTCCACCCCCAGCGCAGGGTCTTGCCGGTGTCCGCCGAACTGCACCTCGGCAAAGGCTCGCTGGTGATTTCTCAGTTGAAGGCTACCAACCGAGTCTCGTATGAACCAATTGCCGCCGCGTATTACCAGGCGTTGATCGACCGCGCCACCGGCCCGGTAGATCGCCACCGCTGACTTCACTCTGGCGGTTTGGAGCCGGCGGATTCATTAACGTTCGGCAAGGTTTGGTTTGATTTACTCGGCGATGGGCGCAGAAGCCCTGTCCGATTCGCTTGCGCCCAATCCGCATGAGCTGGCGATGGTTTCTGGAACTGGAACTGCCCCGCGACCTTGCTAACAGGATCCATACAAGTACCGCACCGGCGCTCTTCGTGAACGGTCGAAATCTCTAGCCTTGGAACAGGCGGATGCCTTTCGTTTCCTCGTATTCGCGGTATGGGGGCAATTCTGGTTCTGGACAGGGAAATCCGGCGGGCACAAGGTCATTTCGAATGTCGCGATGAGCCCAAACCCACGCGGAGATTCTAACGCGCAGATCCCCACAGGATCCTTGGAATCGCAATCTTGAAGTTCCAACCTGAACCTCACACAAGTACCAAGTCCACTCGCTTTCGAAAGGTATAACATCCTTCCACGGGGAATCTGGTTTGGTCAAATAAGCGCCCTTGTGACCTGCCGAAACCCGCTCTTCCAGTTTCACGGGCTGACCGTTCAACAAGCATGAACATTGGCTGAGACGGTGGTCGCGTCCGGGAAATTCAAGGAGAAAGAGCATCGTTCCTTGTGCGCCATGCCCCGAGACCGTAACCACGTATTCACAATCAAAAGCCGTGGTGGGCACCCGCTTGCCGTCTTTGTCCGAAAGCCTTTCGGCCTCCGGACAAATCTTTACCGACTGTGAAAGGGTTTTGCCCTCGACTTCCAGCAGTGATTGCAGCGGCGTTGCCAGTGAGCGCCGATTGCCGCCAGGCAGCAGTACTTGCACAGGCTCTGCGGTGGAGGGTGGAGCAATGACCATCGATCCTCCCGCATCGGCATACCATCGGGTCCCCATCGCCACAGGTTCTCGCAGGGCCGACCTCGGGAGCACCTCCAGGAACATGAGTTCCCAAGGGGCCAATTCAAGTGGGAGATGCGCAGAAGCGCTAAGGTCTGTGGCCACACCTTTCCGGTACGGGTATTGGACGTAACAGAGAGCGTCCGCCAAATCATTGGGCGCGCCCGACAGACGCAGGTCGAGGGTAAATGTGCGGGATTCATTCGAAGGGTTGCGGATGGCCAGAATTCCTCTTTGGCCAAGCCAATGGGCGTAAGCGTATGGTTCTCCAA
>JARLGN010000022.1 GCA_031292775.1 Acidobacteriota bacterium
GACGAAACTACCATCCGAAGCGGTGATTTCGTGGAGGTGATAGCCTTGACGGACCACCTGGCGGTCCTGGCCAGCAATAAACTTTTGGTCCAGACTTACCGAAGCCTCGTACTGGCCAAGCGCCGCCCAAGCTGGGACGCTCCCTATTACCAGCAAGAGGAGAGTAGCAAAGACAGTTTTCATGGACTTTTAATCCACCTTTCCTGAGTTTTCTCTGTTCGCCCTCTCTTGGACGGGGTTTTGTCATCAAGAGTTTTCTTAGGCATGTTAAATTATTGCAAAAAAAACTACCTTTGTACGGCATTGAGCGCCATTGATGCTTAATCAGCAAGCCGGCGCTTGATCTGGAAATCACCGCCGTAAAACCTGCCGCTCGTTACCGCTTTCCCCCTCAAGTTATAGAAGGTATAGGACCTTGGATGGACGCGTGCGTGGGGAAAAGATGCTCTGTCGAGAACTTGCTAATTCAATTAGCCCAAGTCTGGCCGCAAAATATATAAACACGGATTCGGATCAAATGTCGCAGCGGCAGTCAATTCGCAGGCAACATGTCCTATCGAGTATAACCTCGATGCAAGGGGTTCGTCACAAATAGAGCAATTTGATTCCCGGCAAACCCCGAACCAACGATCCGACCCGGATTTCTCACCCTAACCCGATTTCTGGGGAGGGTAGCCGGCCGGCGGCGGGCGCCGCTGGCATTCTTTCTCTTGACAGCTACAAGACAATAGGCTACGATGTAGGCACAGAGATGAGGCTGGTCGCCCGCCGGTGCTCACCGCCGAGTCACGGAGTAAGAAGATACTTTATGATATTGTTTTCCCTCCTCAATTCCCCCCGACTGCAAGCGACATTGTGTCCATCTGAAACGTCAAATTTCACATCTTCCTGGACCTGGTAACATCTTGAAAACAAAGGGCAGGAAGAGCGTCTTTATTGCGTTGGACCTGGGAACACCTTGAAAAGAAAACCACTTACAAAATCCATGGAAAACGGGATCATGTCAGGACAACGTGTCATGCTGAAGAGAGCAATACGATAGAGGCAGACAGCGAAAACCGCGCACACCCTGGTGAGAAATCCGGATTTGCCTCCCGGTCAGCCTCCCTGTCTGCACCGCGCCTCCCGCACAAGCTGAAGTTGTTCCAAGAGGCGGGCGCATTGATCGGGCTGCAATTGCGAGGACCTGAGCGCGGGAGTGGCTTCCTCCAACGCGGCGAGCAAACATTCGGCGCCCATCACCGTGGCGCTTTCCATGATCGGGGTAATGTCCACCCGGCGCATCGTGGAGGGATTGGTGGGCCAATTTTGCAGCGCGACGATGGCCTCATCGACTTGGGCCGCAAAGACATCAGAAATCCTTCGGTAAGTTTCCAAGTCCAGGGAGTACTGGCCGATCACCTGCGCTGAACTCATCAAAATCACCTTGTTATTCTCGCGGAAAATCTTCTCCACCCTTTCGATCAATCGTGCGGGCCGGAAGGGTTTCAGAATATATTCCTTGCAGCCGAGCGAAACAGCCTCGGCAACAGTCTCCGAGTCATCCCGCACCGTAGTTACGACGGTGGGAAGGTCTCGCCATTCCTCGTGCGCCCGCAAAGCCCGAAGCAGATCCAGGCCGCTGGACTCCGGCATCATGATGTCCGTGATCACACCCTGAATGTCAGGATTGGATTCCAACAGGCGCAATGCCTCGGAGCCGTTCCGAGCCAGTACAACCGTGTAACCGTGCCGGGTGAGAATCCCCGACATCAGCGTAGCGGTTACGGAATTGTCTTCTGCCACTAATATTTTCATGTAAGCGGATTAGCCGGTTATTTGTATGGGGTTCAATGCCTGGGGATTCCACGTTCTCTCCGGTGGCAGGCCCATCCCCAACTTATTCGGCCTTGTTCTCCAGACTACGCAGTTCCTGTACCAACCGATCAAGCGCGGCATCCAGGGGGGGCAGCGCGGCGCCAGCCTCCTCAAGCTTCCCTTCCCTTGCGTACTTTTCCAGCGTGCGAGCGGCTTCGAACGCCTCGGGCGCGCCCAAATCTCCAACCGAACCCTTCAGCGAGTGTGCAGCCCGCTCCAACAAAGTGATGTTGCGCTGCTCGGCGGCTTCGTGAACGTTTTGCAAAAGTTTCGGGCACTCATGGATAAACATGTCAATAATCGCATTGCCCAGCATTTCATCGCCTTCCAAGCGGGACAGGAAAGCGGATTTATCAAATACCGATGGGCGGGGAGGTTTCGCCGGGGAGGCCGCCGCCGGCGTGTTCGCCCCCTGTTGGATGACTTCAAACAAGGCATTAACCTTTATGGGTTTGGCAAGATAGGCATCCATGCCGGCAGCACCGCAGGTTTCCTCCTCGCCCGGCGTGGGATGAGCCCCCATCGCGATGATCTGCAGGTGCCCCCCCGTCTTAATCTCGCGCTCCCGGATCGCCCGGGTGATTTCCAGTCCATTCACCGTCGGCATCTCCGTATCCAGCAGGACAAGGTCGAAGTCCTGCGAACACGATTCGTTGAAAACCCCGAGGACTTCCAGACCGTCAGCAGCCGCGGAAACCTCGTGGCCCCGCTTTTCCAGCAGGTGCGTCAGCAGCACCTGGCTTACCTCATTGCTCTCCGCCAGCAGGATGCGCAGCGTTCGTCCGAGTTCCTGCGATGATCCGCAGGTTCGTGATCGGTCCATTCCCGCTGCCGGCGTTTCGAGCGCTTTGACCATGGCTTTGGCCAATGGCAATTCACGTACAGGCTTGGTGCAGCAATCCACAATCCCCAACTCGCGGCAACGAGTTACGTCAAGTTCCGCATCCGTGGGAGGGAGCAACATCAGAATGGGAGCGCAAAATCCTGGAATGCCGCGCGCCTGTTCCGCCAGTGCGAATCTGTTACCACATGGGGTAGGTACGTCAAAAAGAGCAACACGGAATGGAGAGCCGGTGGCTTGAGCATCCTGGATCGCTGACAAGGCTGCCTCCCCGCTGCCCACAACGGTCGGGACCATGCCGTGATGGCGCAGAATATCCACCAAAACTTCGCGGCAGGCCGCGTGATCGTCCGCCACCAGCACTGGCACACCGCGTAGGATGTTGCATTCCCCCTCATCCGGCGGCGAGGCTGTGTTTGGGGGCAGGCCGAGGCGTACGGTAACATGGAAAGTGCTCCCGCGACCCTGCCCGCTATCCACCCGAATGGAGCCACCCATCATTCGAACCAGTTCTGAACAGATCGCCAATCCCAGCCCCGCACCCTCGAAACGCCGGGTCAGCGAGCCATCCGCCTGCGTAAAGGCATCGAAGACCACTTTGATTTTGTCGGCGGGAATTCCCACGCCCGTATCGACCACCGTGATATGCAAGGTCAGATCGGTTTTCGTTGTCGATTCCACCCAGGCGCGCAAAACCACTTCACCCTGTTCGGTGAACTTGATGGCGTTCTCCACCAGGTTCCCGACGATCTGTTTGAGACGCATCGCATCACCCACAAGGCAGGGGGGAATGGCAGGGTCCAAACCACAGGCCATCTCCAGACCTTTGCGATAGGCTCGGACCACCAGTGAATGAACGGCATCTTCCACTACATCCGCCAGGGCAAAGGGGGACGCCGCCAATTGCAGCTTCCCTGCTTCGATTCGGGAGAAGTCCAGAATGTGGTTAATGAGTTCCAACAAGGAATCGGCCGAGGATTCAACCAGCTCCAAATAGCCGCGCTGCTCAGGGTCCAAGTCGGTGGCAAGGGCCAGTTCGGTCATGCCAATAACCGCGTTCATGGGAGTCCGAAGCTCGTGGCTCATATTGGCGAGAAATTCACTCTTGGCGCGATTGGCCTCCTCGGCCGCTTTCATAGCTTTGTGCGTGGCAACCTCCACTTGTTTACGCTCCGTAATGTCGTCGGCAATACCGACGACTCGATAGAAAGTTCCTTTCGCGTCACAGACGGGAAAAGTGCGATTCCTGATCCAGCGCAGAGAGCCGTCCGGGCGGATGATTCGATACTCCATGTCGGTGGCAACTCCGCGCTGCGACTGGGTAAAGACTTGCACCGCCCGTTCACGGTCATCCTCATGAATCGCCTCTGTCCAGGCCGTGGGGCAATTCAGGACGGCCTGGCGAGGGCTGCCCCAAATTTCGTCGTAGGCCGGGCTCAGGTACGTGAACCGGACCGGTTCCGGCGTGGTCACGAAAAAGACCTCGCGAATGTTCTCCGCCAATTGGCGGAAGCGTTCTTCGCTTTCCTTCAGGGCCTCTTCCGCCAGCCTGAGCTCGGTAATATCGCGAGTGATCCCCCAGGCGCGGATCAGCATGCCGTCTTGGACCACCGGCATCTCCGTCCTCAGCAGATACTGGGGATTTCCGCCCTTATCAGCACGCTTGAGGGTAATGGTTCGGGGCTTGAAATTATCGTGAGCTGCGGAGAAAAAGGTTGCGAGACGCTCTTCACCTAATTCTCGGATGCACTCACGCAGACGTTTACCAACGACTTCCCCTGCCTTGCTGAACCCGAGTTGGCGAGCCAGGGCATCGTTGCACTCGGCCACGAAGCCAAGTTGAAGAATCTGCGTCACCATATCCTTAGTCGGCAAATCCACAGGGATGGGGTGCTCAAGCTCGATCCGCCAGACGGCTTCAATGGAGCGCTCAATAAACTCGCGATACCGCTGTTCGCTATCGCGCAGGGCCGCCTCAACCCGTTTGCGTTCGGTGATATCGCTTATGATGCCGATGACTCCGAGGATCTCCCCGCTGGCGCCATAATGCGGGCTGTAAATCCTGGAGGTCCAGCCTGATTTGCCGGTCGCAGGCACGCGGAAGGGCGTGTCGGGAACCTGCACAACCTCTCCGGCAAGGGCGCGATGAATCAAAAGATCGGAGCCTTGCTCTTGTAAATGCGGGAAAAGGTCAACTCCCTGCTTGCCCAGAATCTGCCGGGCCGGGATCCCGGTCAGTTCCTCCATAAACCTGTTCCAAATCTGGTAGCGGAGTTCCCGGTCATAGACGACCACGCCTTCATGGGCACAGGCGATGACCTCGCGGTTGAATTGCTCGCTCTCCCGCAAAGCCTTTTCCACCCACTTTCTTTGCGTAACATCCTGCTTGATGGCAATGAAGTTGGTAGTAGCTCCATCTTCGTCACGAACCGGCGTAATGGTCATTTCCTCTTCATACAAAGTGCCATCTTTGCGGCGGTTGGTAAGTTCCCCATGCCAAACGTCTCCCGCCAGGACGGAAACCCAAAGGTCCTGGTAAAACGCCGGGGGCTGCTCACCCGACTTCAGGATGCCCATGTTTTGATCAATCGCTTCCTCGGGCGAGTATCCGGTCAGCGTGGCGAACCCCTGGTTAGCCCAGAGGATTGTGCCTTTTCGATTGGTGATAACAATTCCGTTGTCGGCAGCTTGCAACGCCGCTGATTGCAGACGCAACTGGGATTCAAAATTGCGGCGTTCGGTAATGTCCTGAACGAGGCTCACCCATCCCGTGCGATGACCCTGAGCATCGAACAAGGGCGTCACCGAGTGGGAAGTGGCAAAAATGGTGCCGTCCTTACGCTTCATCTGAAACTCAAACTGTTGCAGATACCCTTTTTCGGCAACGGCCGCAAAAAGCCGCCGCCGGAACTCCTGCCGGTTGCCCTCGTCCACATGAATGAACGCTGTGCCCTTTCCCACCATTTCATCACGACGGTAGCCGAACATTTCCGCGGCGGCAGGATTGCAATCGAGGATTTCAGATTTATCGAGGCTGATTACGAATACGGCGTCGCGCAGGCTATCCAGCGTCGTTCGGAGTAGTTGCCGGTTGGCCCATAATTCTTCCTCGGCGTGTTTTCGCGCGGTGATATCAACAAAGCTCTCCAGCAGGTGCTTACGCCCGCCCATGACCACCGGCACGACGGTTTTGATAATCTCGCGACGCTCTCCGGAAGCGGTCAGAAGAATTCGAGTGGAGTTGTCAACGCTTTGACCCAAATCGGAAACCGGGCAACTGCCGCGTTCCGCCGGACAGACGAACTTGTGGCAATCGGTGCCCACTACCTGCCCACGCGACGCCCCAATCAACTGCAAGGCCGCGGGGTTTACATCCACGATCCTGTGCGTCTCCGGATCGATAACGAGGATGCCGGTTTGGACTGAATCAACAATGGTCTGGAGTCGGGATTGACTCTCCTGCAAGGCCTGCTGCGCGTGTTTGCGCTCAGTGATGTCGGAAAGGAGGCCTTGCAGGTACCGCACGCCATCCTTTTCAAAAGATCCCATGGCCCGTGCCCGCACCCAAATCCATCTCCCGTCTTTGTGCCGCGCCCGGTACTCCACATCGCGCGGTTGATGGTCCCGGAAGGCAGCCCATAAGGCATCCCTCATCGCTTGAACATCGTCGGGATGAGTCGTCTGGAAGAAAAGATCCAAGCGGCCTTGACAGACCTCCTCCGGTGTAAATCCACCGAGCCTTTCGACATTGGGACTGATGAAGACAACACGGCCTTGGGAATCAACCGTCCAGACAACGTCGGGGATGTTCAAGACGATGGAGCGGTATTTCTCCTCACTTTGCCGGAGCGCCTCCTCCACCTGCTTGCGGGCGGAGATGTCCTGCCCGGTGGCCACAAAGTGCGAGATCTCACCGGACATTCCGCAAACGGGCGTAATGGTCAATTCCTCGTTGTAATGGGTTCCGTCCTTCCGCCGATTAACAATCTCCCCCCGCCATACCCGCCGCGACAGGATGGTGCCCCACATCTCACGGTAGAATTCCTCGTCCTGCTTTCCCGATTTGACCAGGCGGGGATTCTTCCCGATAACTTCCTCCAGCGCATAGCCCGATAAGGACATGAAGGCGGGGTTGACCCAGAGGATACTGCCGTCGCGGTCCGTAATTACGATCCCGATGGCAGCAGCTTCCAGAGCAGCGGCTTGCAGGTGGACCTGCTGTTCCACCTGCTTCCTTTCCGTCACATTACGGGCGATGCCCTGAACCCCTACAGCCTTACCGTCTTCGTAGAGCATCCGGGCACGAATTTCCACCGCCACCCGCGCTCCGTATTTCGTGATGATTTCAAGTTCTGTGTCCCCAACCCGCTCCCCCTTCATTGCCCTGTCCATTGACCAACTTACCAACGCCCTGTGTTCCGGGGCGACGACCTCCAGAATATTCATGCGGAGCGTCTCTTGCTGCGTGTAACCCAAAATTCTGACGACCGCGTTGTTCACCGAGGTGATGTTCCCCTGAAGGTCATGCGTATAGACCATGTCAATGGCGTTTTCCAGTAGATCGCGGTACCGCTCCTTTAGTGCCGCCTCGCGCCGCAACCATTCCCGCATCTCTTGCGTCTTCGACCGCACCTGCTTGCGCAGAATGATCACCCACGCGGCCCCGGCCAGCATGAGAGCACCCATCACTCCCAGCACCCATAGCACCCGCTGGGGGTTCCACCGCGAAGCCTTTTCCAGCACCTTCACATCGTTGGGCGAACGAACCAACAATCGGAATGCGGGGGGGCCGCCGGAATAGGTCACAACCCCCTGAATTCGAACCGGATGCCCAAGGTCGGCATCTCTCACCGAGAGCTTGAGGATTTCGTCGATGTGCTTCAATACGGGCAGGAATGCGGCCCCCCGTGGGCTGGGGCTTTGCTGCCCCCAAATCTCCCCCAGTACAGGGGAGACGATCAGGCAGCATAGGGCTATTAAGAGTCTTGACGCCGACCGAGTGTTCATTGCAGCGGATGGGCTTTATTGCTCCTTCGCTTCAGACCCGCCGGGTTTTGGATTCAAAATGCCGCGCACCCAAATGCGGCCTTTCAATCCTCTCCCGGCAGACTTCGTGCTTAATTGCAGAAACGCCGGCCTGAAAGGAGCCTTCAAGAATATCAAGGAAACTCCCGGTCAGGCTGACGGCGCTTCCTCTATCTCTTCGGCATATTGGAAGAGAACATGATGGAAAAATTGGGGTATTTAGGGGCCGTGGTATCGATCCTTGCTCCCCAGCGCCGCCACGATTTTGGATAGATCGGGCGCCGGCGATCGATTTGCGCAATCCCCCTTTCCTTGATGGTTCTCAACCCCAACATTGCCAACCACCCCACAGTAGAGATAAAGATTTTTAAATCTTTGCGCTGAAGGCCCAAAACGTCCGTTCCTCACGAAAGTCCTGAGGGAAATTGCCGATGGAGCAATGCGGGAGATTCTTACGCGGGGGAAATTGCGAACTCCCGCGCTCCCAGGGTGCGCAAGTTATGATTCGATTGACCCGGCTCAACAACCGGCCCTTGGTGGTTAATTCGGAACTCATCAAGTTCATCGAAAATGCGCCCGACACCGTCATCACGCTGGTCACGGGCGAAAAAATCGTTGTCCTTGAAACCGCCGATGAGGTGATGAACCGGATTGTCGACTACCGCCGGCGGCTCCGCATACCGGCGTCGGCTCTCCCCCCTTCCGACAATTCCGTTGGGTCCGGTGGGAATCTCGCGGGAATGAAGATGCCGGCAAAGCCACAAGAGCCGTCCGAAGATGAGGAGTAAGGGGATCTGACCTTGGACAAGAGCAGTTTAGCTGGGGTGCTGATTGCCGTCGGAGGGATTCTGGCCGGCCTTCTGCTGGAAGGCGGGAAGCTTGCTCAGATTGTCCAACCCACGGCCGCCATGATTGTATTTGGCGGCACCATCGGCGCGGTCATGCTGCAGTTTCCCCTCCCGGTGGTTCTCGCCAGCTTCAAGCGCATGGGCCATGTGTTTTTCGATCCCCAAGGTGATCCGCAAGAGCTCGTTAAGGTAATCGTCGAATTCGCTCATAAGGCTCGCAAGGAAGGTATCGTGTCGCTCGACCGGGAACTTGATAAGGTCACGGAGCCCTTCCTCCGCAAGTCCCTGATGCTTGCGGTGGACGGCACCGAGCCCCAGGAGTTGCGCAAGATGATGGAGCTGGAACTCGACAATCAGGCTGAGCACGAAGAGCGCATTCCCCAGGTGTTCGAGGCCGCCGGTGGGTTCTCTCCCACGGTAGGAATTATCGGGGCGGTCCTGGGATTGATCCAGGTTATGCAACACCTGGATAACATTGATGAAGTTGGCCGCGGGATCGCCGTGGCCTTCGTGGCCACCATTTACGGCGTGGGCGCCGCCAATCTACTCTTCCTGCCCTCCGCCGGGAAGCTCAAGATTCGCATTCGGACCGAGCAACAGATGCGCGAAATGATATTGGAGGGTGTGATCTCCATCCTGGAAGGACTGAATCCCCGCATGGTCGAAACCAAGTTGCAAGGGTTCCTGGCGGAAGCTCCCGCGCCGGCGGAATCCCGGGAGCCCTCCCCATGAGCCGGAGAAGAAAACGCGCCGAGCACGCAAATCACGAACGTTGGCTGGTTTCCTACGCGGACTTCATTACGCTTCTGTTCGCCTTCTTTGTAGTCCTCTTTGCCTCCTCCCAAGTCGATAAGCGCAAGGTGGGAAAGATTTCCAAGGCAATGCAGGAGGCATTTCAACAGATGGGTGTCTTCCCGGCAGCGAACTCACGCGCTCCCGTTGTTATCAGCGATGCCCTGCCGGCAGGGTACATTCAACTTATCGAAAATGCCGGAGCGATGCCGGGCCATGGCAACACGTCATCCCCATCCGAAAAGACAAACAGGCCCGCCCCTCCTAAAGATATGGCAACCCTGCAAAGAGAGCTCACGAATACCCTGGCGCCGGAGCTCAAGCGGGGGGAGGTATTGCTGAAGCTAACGGGCGAAGGGTTGGTGATCAGTCTGCGGGAAGTCGGCTTTTTTGATAGCGGGTCGGCGGATCTCCGGCCCAAATCCGAAGGCGCGGTCGACCGCATTTCCCAAGTGCTCAGGGCTCAACCCAACAATCTGCGTATCGAAGGCCATACAGACAACGTACCCATTCATAATTCCCACTTCGCTTCCAACTGGGAGCTTTCCACCGCCCGGGCCACCGAGATGATCAGGTTATTCATTACACGTTACGACTTCCCCGCCACGCGCCTTTCCGCCGTTGGATACGCCGAGTATCACCCGGTGGAGAGCAATCAAACCTCTGAGGGCAGGGCCCAGAATCGCCGGGTAGACATCGTCGTACTCGCATCCGCCCTGGAAAGCAGTAGGTAGTAGGCAGTGGGCAGTCGGGAAGAGGGAACTTCCCCATCTGCCGATCTGCCCACCTGCCAATCTGCCATCCTTTACTTCCTTCTTCGCCTCATGTTGTTGCCCGTTGCTGCCGATAAGATGCAGAGGAACAACAAAGGCGACCATGACGCCCACGCTACGAGAACTGATTCGCGAACGAGTGGAGAAGTTGAATTCCATACCCACCGTTCCGGCCATTATCCGCCCACTGCTGTTCTATCTCGAACGCCCCGTTGACCAGGTGGACGTCCAGCGCATTGTGGATTTAGTCTCGTGCGATGAGTCCATCTCCGCCCAATGCCTGCGCGTGGCAAATTCAGCCCTGTACTTCCGCTCCCGCGAGGTGAAGTCCGTGCACGGGGCGATCGTTGTGCTCGGCGTGCGCCAGGTCCGCGAGATACTTCTTTCCTGCAGCTTGCTGAATCTCCTGCCCAAAGAGAGCTGGGTGATTGACCCGCTGGTCTTCTGGGAACACTCCTTGGGTTGTGGCCTGGTAAGCCGTTTCTGCGCCCGCAAGACACGCTTTAAGGAGCCGGAGCGCGCTTATCTGGCGGGACTGCTGCACGACCTGGGCGAGCTGATCAATATGATGTCGTTCCAGGAGGAGTTCCGCGCCGCGGCTCAACTGGCGCGCTCCGAGCGGATTCCGCTCCATCAGGCCGAGCGTTCGGCCCTTGGATTCACTCATTGCGACACGGGGAAGATTCTCGCCGAACACTGGCGTTTGCCGGAGGATATTGCGGAGGTTGTGGAACATCACCACGACGTTCAGCAGGCAAAACTTCACCCCGTGCTGGTGGCCTTGGTGAGCTTGTCAGACCGTCTCTGCCAGGTGCACGAATTGGGCTACGGCATCAACGAATCGCCCGACTGGAAGCTGGAGGAAGATCCCTCATGGGCGGTCTTGACGCGGGAATATCCCATCGTCGCCAAAACCGATCCCGCCCGTTTTCTTCTGGACATGGAGGAGTTTGTCACGGAAGCGCGCAAGTTGGTGCGGTCCATCCTGCGGACCTGACCTGTCTGCGGCGGCACAGTGGCGGGACACGCGTTCGCGATTCAGCCCGCAGGTGCGACCAACACGCCACAAAGATTTCCCGCTTGAGTTTTCAGAGTGTGCCCAAAACACAGCGCAGGGTTGGCGTGCGCCGAGGTAAAGCCCGGAGTGCGAAAGGTTGGACTATGGGGCCGTGAAGAGGCGCCTGGAATCCATTGCTTGACAAGAGCTCATTAGCCATTGATTTCCGTGATTAGCATAATAGGCCGTCACGGCTCGTGCCATTTAGGGCTACTTATTGTCCGACCAGTGGCGCCATGTTGTCACCCCGCCACTGTCCGCGAAAGCCTCCGCCAACCGCACCTACGACAAATTGACCCGCCCCAAGATTGGAATTCACTGTTGTTAACTTTTCCTGCTATACGTCATTTACTTGCCAATTCTACGGGCGTATAACATCCTGCATAACGCTGAAACGTTGGCTGGCGGGCTGGCGCAGGGCGAGTGCAGTTCTGCGATTCGAAAAATGATCAAGCCAGCGGGAGTTCGAAATGCCGTCCGCCGATGACCCCGTAGAAGGTATCCGCGCACGTGGCGAGGATCACGAGTCGAATGGCTGTGCTCGCCATGCGCCAGCCGGCCGTAGGAAACTAAATTGCGCGGATACGATCGCGAGGACTGAACATTCGCTAGAGAAAGGCGAAGCAAGGCGCATCGTGGCTCAAAGCGCATAGAAATCGCTTCCCTGTACTCCACCATAGGAGGATCCATGAAGACGGTAGCTGCTCAAGACGCTGAACGAATCGTCGCGGAGAAAACCACCGAGGAGCTTCTGGCGATAATCGCCCATCCCGACGAGTGGGCGGATGAAATGTTCGCTGCCTCCCAGGTGCAGCTTCAGAAGCGGAGTGTTCCATACAGCGCCCCGATTCCGTCCGTTCCCCCGGCGAAGGCGTCCGTGCCAGCACCTGGCAACAAACCCAGGCCGATTCTGGGGGCAATTATTCTTTTGGCCATCTTCTCTGCGGGAGTACTGATGATCCTTTCCACTGCGAATGAATGGCAAGGCGCCGGACGTTGGGATCCCTGGCTTTGGGTGCCAGGGGCGCTTCTGATGGCGTTCCCGATTGGGCTTCTGGTCGCAATAATAAGGCAAAAAGCGAGGGCCGGTGAATCTGCCGGCGCACCACCTGAAGCACCGGTGACGCCCCCTCCGAGCCTTCTTGCCGGAGTGCAGAGACGGGTCATCGCTTTCGTGGCCGTTACTCTGCTCAGTCTGCTTGCGTATTGGGTTTGGAACAACTGTCCCTACAA
>JARLGN010000151.1 GCA_031292775.1 Acidobacteriota bacterium
GACTGCATTCTTAATGATCGCGAGTCGCACGCCAACCTGGACGATGCCGCCGTGACTCACGAAATATGTGTTGCTTCGCAGATTTCTGCCCGGGAGAATCGCCCGGTGAAATTGCCGCTGTAAGCAGGGTAGGAATTGAGAGCCAGGAGTCAGGAACTGGAGATCGGTAGAGAGGGATTGGGTGGCGGGCAGTCTTATTCTCACTTCGGACTTCCAACTCCTGACTTCTGAATATTGGCTTCCACGCCCGAGCGCGTGGAGCCCAGCGTCATGACCAGCGACTCGCGGGGGATGCTGGTTACGAAGGGTCGAATCATCCAACCCAGGCCGGTGGGGATGTCGCGCGTCAGCGATATGGATTCCACCTCCACATAAACGCCCCGGTCCTTCTCCTCGAATCGCCAATAGGAGTTCATCCGCCACAAAAATCCACTGTCTTTGCCGATGGGTTTCTCGCGTTCACCCGGCTGGTCAGCGTCAGCGACTTCCGCAATGCGAGTGGCGACAGAACGGCTTCGGCAGTGGGTGGCGTCCATCGGGTAGTACACCACATCATGGTTGGTGTTGAGGGTAACCGTGATGACCTTCTTCTTCCGCAGCCGGTAAAAGATTTGGTAATTGTTCCCGTCGTGGCGGATTAACTTGGACCGGACGACCTCGGGCTTGTAAATGTCCTGGTGATGGTCATAGTTCTGGACAAGATCCAGAACTTGATGCAAGGTTGCTCCCGGAATGAACACCGCACCGATCCAATGATGGATTAACCCATCTGGCGCTTCGATGGTGGAGCCGTTAGCGTCCGGAGTTCCAAGGCGTTCCATGTAGATGTCGTTGCGCGTGCTGGCCAGGGCTTGTGAGCGCTTGGGCTCCGGCAAGCCTTCAATGTAGAGAAACGCTCCGGGTCGCGTCACTTCTTTGTCGATCCGCGCCTCGGTGACGTGGATGTAGCGATTAAAGGCCTCGAGCGTCTGTGGCTCCAAGTCTGCGCTCATGACCGGAGGGGTTTGGGGCGAAGCCGCCAAAAGAAGGACAAAGGCAAGCGTTGTGGTGGAACGGAGTCTGGGCATACGTCGCTGGGGGTGCCACCTGGCACCCGAAACATCATACTCCCAGCCGTTTCAAAAGGGGAAGGTTCTTGCCCGCAAACGAAATCCTCGCGCGAGAAAGGCCCCCCGGGCTGGACGTTCTGCGACGGTTGAAATAGTATTCGGAAGAAATAGCGATTTGTAGTGGCAGCGAAAAGTCCCCTGAATCCGTGCAACAGGACACTTGATGGAACCTTCACAAACCGGCCGTGCTTCACGCGTCATGATCGTGCTGGCGTTCGGGACCATTTACATCGTTTGGGGCGGGACTTATCTGGCGATCAAGTTCGCAGTCCAGACGATTCCTCCTTTTGGGATGGCGGGGGCCCGTTTCGTTCTCGCGGGAGCGCTTCTTTACGCCTTTCTACGATTGCGGGGCACAGCACCTCCGCTTCGAAAACACTGGCTCTCCGCATCAGCCGTGGGCGCCGTTCTGTTGGTGGGCGGAAACAGCTCGCTTGTCTGGGCCGAGCAGCGCGTACCCTCGGGATTAGCCGCAACGATCCTCGCCATGATTCCCCTTTGGATGGTCTTGCTCGATGGCCTGCGCAAGGGCGGCCCGAAACTGACGGTGCGTGTGGCGTGCGGTCTGGTAATCGGGTTGGCCGGCGTGGGCCTTCTGGTTGGTCCAGCGAGGCTTTGGGGAAGTTCGCGGGTGGACGTCCTGGGTGCAGCAGTTTTGATGTTCAGCGCTTTTTGTTGGGCAGTGGGCTCGCTTTGTTCGCGCGGCGCCAATCTTCCCAGTTCTCCTTTCCTGGCCGCGGCGATGGAGATGCTGGCCGGAGGGACGATCCTGATTGTTATTGGAGTCCTTTTTGAAGGTCACCAACTGCACTGGCGCGCGATTTCGTTCCGATCAATGACCGGGCTCTTCTATCTGGTGGTATTTGGTTCGCTCGTGAGCTTTACGGCGTACATTTGGCTCCTCAGTGTGGTCTCAACATCGCGTGTCGCAACGTACGCATACGTCAATCCCGCCGTGGCTGTGTTTCTTGGCTGGGCCTTCGGGGCGGAGTCCATTTCCGCGCGTGAGTTGCTGGCAACGGGCATTATCATCGCAGCGGTGGCGCTGATTCTTTCTCATCATCCCCCGCCCGCGGCGATGGCCCCTGACGCCGACGGACTGCCAACAATCGATGAAGAGCGATTGATGGGGGTTGGCGAAAACTAGACCTTGCCGGGATCCTAGGACGTTGGGAGACCCTCTGGCTCTGTCGGGGAGGCAGTAGAAGTTCAACAGCTCTGGGAGTGGGTTTCTTGAGGGATGCCGAGCGTTGGGAAAAGACCCCTCACCCGTCCCGCGCCCGCTGGTGAAAGCGCGCGGCGCGGTCCACCCTCTCCCCTGGGAGAGGGCAATAATCGAAGTGCGCGGAGGCGCACCAAGAAGAACACAGCCCTCTCCGAGGGGAGAGGGTGGACGAGGGACGAGGTCGGGTGAGGGGTCTCCTCCTGTCCAACCCCCTTGAGGGGCCAGCATCGTAAAGCCTGGCACATCGATTGGCCGGCAGAAAAGCAAGAACCGGGTTGCTGAACTTTTTCGATCCCTGCAAGATGGTTGCAGAACCATAGGGAGGAGCTTTAAGCCATGCAAACGAGGATCGAGGATTACACCCGAATCGAGAAAGCCATTCTCTTCCTGGAAGAGAACTACCATCGCCAGCCGGAATTGCGCGAGGTTGCCCAAAGCGTGCACTTGAGTGAATTCCACTTCCAACGCTTGTTCCGGCGCTGGGCGGGCATCAGTCCCAAGCGGTTCATCCAATTCTTAACCCTGGAGCACGCCAAGAAGCTGCTTGATGGATCGCACAGCGTGCTCGACGCAACTTACGACGCCGGCCTCTCGAGTCCCGGACGGTTGCACGACCTGTTCGTCAACGTTGAAGCCATGACGCCAGGGGAGTTCAAAGCCAAGGGCGCGGGGATTCGCATCAGCTACGGGTTTCACGCAAACCCTTTCGGGGAATGCCTATTGTGCGTGACGGAGCGGGGCATCTGCGGCCTGGGATTCGTTGACGCCGGCGGGCAAACGAAGACGCTCCGTGATTTCCAATCGCGCTGGCCCGAGGCGCATTGGGAAGAGAACCCGCGGCTTACCAGGCCTTACATCAGCCGCATTTTTGCAGGCGAAAAGCGCAATGGAAACCGGCCGATCACCTTGGTGCTGCAAGGAACCAATTTCCAAATCAAGGTTTGGGAAGCCCTGCTGAGGATTCCAATGGGTTCGGTGGTTCCCTATGAAGATCTCGCTGTTACGGTTTGCAGTGCGCGGGCCGCACGCGCGGTGGGGGGAGCCGTAGGCAAGAATCCCATCGCGTTTCTGATTCCCTGCCATCGTGTCATCCGCAAGGCGGGGGGAATCGGCGGCTACCACTGGGGCACCGCAAGGAAAAGAGCCATCCTGGCTTGGGAAGCGGCTCGGACGCAGGCTGTTCAGGAATAATCTTACAGGCCCGTCGCTGCCCATGGATGAGAACGCGGTGGCATCCCGTAAGCCACGCCCATTAAGCCATTCCACCAAATCTTCACGCGCATTGCATAGACCCCTGGTTGCTGATATTCTGCCCCGGCGAAATGGGGGCTCATTGAAAAGACTGATTATTCGAGGGGAAGCAAGCGCGGCCTCTCCCGTGTCGTATCCCCTCGCCGGCGCCTTAAAGGCCCGAAACCACTTTTGAGGTAACAGCGCTCAGGCTGCTAACCAAGTCCATGCCCTCCCAACGTTGGCTGCACATCATTCCGGTATCGTTCATCATGTACACGATCGCTTTTATCGATCGCACCAACGTCTCATTGGCCCTCCCCTCGATGAGCCGTGACTTGCACATGAACCCTACGCAAGCCGGCGGCACCGCGGGGATCTTCTTTTGGGGATACGTGGCGCTGCAAATTCCGGGCGGGCACTTGGCCCAGCGCTGGAGCGCCAAACGGTTTGTCTCCATTCTGCTGGTCGTCTGGGGCCTTTGTTCCGTGTGCTGCGGTCTGGTCCAAACCTATCGTGAATTCTGGGTGATGCGCCTTTTGCTGGGAGTGGCAGAGGGTGGGGTATGGCCCGCTGTGTTGGTGCTGCTTTCGCATTGGTTCCCGCGGGGAGAACGCGCGCGAGCCAATGCCTACTGGATGCTTTGCCTGCCGATCGCGGTGATCGTTTCTTCTCCCCTTTCGGGATGGATTCTGGGGCACTGGAACTGGCGCGTGCTACTAATTGCCGAAGGGGCATTGCCGTTTCTTTGGCTCATCATCTGGTGGACCTTTATCGATGACTATCCCCAAGAGGCACGTTGGATTTCTCCCGAGGAGCGCAACTATCTTGAGGTGACCCTCCTCGAAGAGTCCCGCGAACTGGGCTTGCTCAAGCAGGACCCGTTGGCCGAGCCGGAACCAGCCTGGCGGTCTCTACTTAAGTTTGGACGCACGCTGCTCAATCCCGTCGTGCTGGTCATGGTCGGCATCTACCTGATGCAGAATACTGGCAACTATGGCTTTTTGTTTTGGCTTCCCACAGTGTTAGGGAATGCCCGAAAGATGAGCAGCTTATCGGTGGGCACCCTGTTTGCCGTTCCCTACATTGTTACCGCAATTGGCATGGTCGTTCTCTCACGCCACTCTGACAAGCACTGCGAGCGGCGTGGCCACGTTGCTTTTGGGCTGGCCTGGGCAGGTGCTTGTATGCTGGCTTGCGTCCTGCTGACCGGCCGCTCCCCGGCGTTGGGTTTTGTGGCAATCTCCATGGTCGGGGCAGGATCCTATGGAACGCTGGGGGCTTTTTGGGCGATCCCAACCGAGACTCTTCCGCGCTCGATTTCCGGATCCGCGATGGGATTGATCAATGCTCTGGGCAATCTGGGCGGGTATTTCGGCCCGCTGGTCGTGGGGTTTGTCTACCATCGCACGGGCGACTTTCGGTACGCCTTCGCCGTACTTTGTCTGGGATACCTGACGGGCTCCGCGGCGACTCTTCTTCTGCCCTCGCGGCCCACCGTTCGTGAATAATGGAGTGGAAATGGACAAGGGGGGCGCGGCATGTCCAAGAAAACTTCCCGCATTGTTTCCGTAATCATCCTCATCCTTGCGCTGGCGGCTGTGGTCATGGCGCTGCGGGCCCCGAGTGCCCCAATGGTTCCGGTTAGCGCCCAGGATGCAAAATCCTTTGATGAAAAGATCCTGTCACTGGAGCAGGCTCACCAGCAAGGCGCCTCCCAGACTGCCCACATCACGGAAACTGAGCTGACATCCAAGTTGCAGCAGGGCATCGACGAAGGCGCTTCGAACGCTCAAGGGTCCGTGGTGCTTAAGGCTGCATCGGTGCATTTGGAGGGTGATGGGTTTATCGGGATTTTCACCGTGAACGCCAGCGGAAAAGAACTCTACCTGACCATCACGGGCACGCTGGGGGTTCTCGACGGCAGGGTCCAAATCCAGCCTACGGCCGCAAGACTGGGAAGTCTGCCGATTCCCGCACCGGCCTTTCGGAGCCTTCTGCAAAAACAGTTTGACTCCCCCGATGCCCGGGAGCGCTTGCGACTACCGGATTTCATCAAAGATGTGCGCATCGAAAATGGGGAGTTGATCGTGATGGCACAATGAGAAGGGCTGTGCGCTCCGCATGTCAGCACCACCCCGGCGCTCAGCGCGCCGGGGTGGACCAGCGGTGAGGTGTTCTTCCGCAGCCTGTGAAGCATGGCCCTTCCAAACCCACAGTGAGAAATGCGGTTTAAACCCAATGCTGTTCACTTAAGCTGACTGGTCCCGACTCGACCCCCTCACCCCCGCCCCTCTCCCCCAAAGGGGTGAGGGGAGAGGTAATTTGAATTTACTTCCCTCGCCCCCTTGGGGGAGAGGACCGCATCCGGCGTTTTCACCAGTCCGTCAGCCGACGGAGACGGGTGAGGGGGTCGCCCTGTAACCAATTACCACCTAAAGCCCTGAAATCTATTAAGTGAACAGTATTGGGTCTAAACCAGGGCCACGGCGCGGAGGGGTGACGCGGACCCCTTGCTAATCTTGAGAGGAAAGGCAAGGAAGACGAAGAAATCCGGGAGCTGATCCAGATTGCGCAGATTCTCAATGATCAACATCTGCCTTTCCAGGACCACCGGGTGGATGGGCTTTGTGCGGAGTGCTTCTGGCGGGTCCGGCGAGAGCGTGTCCACGCCAAGTGCGGCAGCTTGCTTCGATAGCAGATACTCCGCCGCATCCATGCCGACGCCAGGCCAGTTTTCAAGGTAGAGCTTGTCGTTTGGACGCAGCCCCCACTTCGCGGCCCAACCAAAATCGAACAGAACGATGTCTCCGGCCTGCAGCGGCCCGTGCTCACGCTCCCATTCGCAAAGCCGGTTTTTCGAAACATACTCACCAGCTTTAGTGTCGTGGCAGTCCACCCGCACGCCACGGCCCATCAGTTGAGTCAGGGGCACGTGTTCTATTGTCACATGGGCGTCCGGCTTGGCGTCGCTGACGAAGTGGGCGGGGGCATCCACGTGCGTCCCATTATGTTCATGCATCACCAGTTGATAGCTGAGCGAGCGGCCTCCATGCCAATAGGAGCCCCAAAGGTTGTGAAAGAACTTCGAGTGGGTGGGGACATGCGGCATGTGCTCTTCCAGCGTTTGGCTGAGATCGACGGCGCGTAGGCCGCGGAGTTTTGCCACCAGGGCGGAAACTTCACTCACGGTTCTCTCCATTTCAACGTGGAATGGGTGCAAGGCTTCATGACGGGGGGAAATACCTGCGCATGGGAATTGTGGCCCGGGGCCCTCAATCGGCGGAGGCAAAATATCCGGGCTTCCAACGCAACGTGACTCCCTTGCGTGCGCATTCGATTCGAATGGAACGATAAGTTCCGTCGAGGGCGTCGCGCCGGGGCTTGTAGCCAATCGTGTATTGTTCGTCCAGATCACGGCCGATGGCTTCCAGCGCGTTTGCCAGATGCGTCAATCGTTCGGCGGAGAACTTGCCCGTTTCCGCCCCTAAACCTTTATTCTGGGACGTTTCCCCAATCTGCCCATGGGACAGGTAACCCGTCTCCAGGTCCGTGCCGGTATTTTCGCGGAGGGGGAAAGAGGGGTAGGCACCAGTAGCATCGGAGAGATCTGCCAGGAGCTTATCTCCCGGATTCGTGAAGCCGTAGGCGGCCGTCCCGATCGTATAGACCATGGTTTCCGCCATGCGAGCTACGGAAATGGCCTGATCGAGCGTGTGCTGGCTCTGCACATCCAATCCATCGCTTAAAATGACCAGAACCCGCCGCTCATCTTCCGGATGGCCGGACTTGAGCATCTTCTCCCGGCAGGCATAGTAGATGGCATCGTACAGGGCTTTGCCGCCGCCGGTTTTGAGGTCCTGGATCTTCTCGTTCAACAGATCCGGGTCGTTGGTAAAGTCCTGGATGATCGAGCTGGTAGCGTCGAAGGTCTGGAGAAATACCTGGTTCTTCGTGCCTCCGTTGCGCAGGATCTGGAAAACAAACTCGCTGGCAGCTTCCTTTTCATACGAAAATCGGCTGCGCGCACTATTGCTGGTGTCGAGAATCAAGCCGAGGCGGACCGGCGTGCTGGTTTCCCGTTCGAAGTGGGTGATGGTCTGCTCCACCCCATCTTCGTATACCCGGAAGTCCTGTTGGCCCAGGTCAATAACCGGCTGCGCCCGCTTGTTCTTGACGGTTAACGGAACATTGACGAGTTCGACCGTGGAGCGAATGGTGGTGGTTTTTGCCAGAGGGGTGCTTTCCCCCTGAGGCGCGGCGACGCTGGCTGCGGCAGGCGCCGGCGGGGCTTGTTGGCCCGCAGTGCGAAGGGTTCCCGTTCCTACGGCTATGGCAACCAGAGCCAGGACGGCGGAAATCGTTCTCCAGCCTCCTGCAGCAGTATTTTTCCGGCCTTTTCCCCGTGATGCCATGCGCATTTGTGTTTAGATGCCGGTATTTGATTTCCCGGCAATTCTCCCTGCGTTCGGAAGGTCTGAAGCTTCCATTCTACCCCAACTGCCAAGCTTTAAGTAGCTGTATGGACCGGGGATACCGATGGCGCGGGCCAATCATTCCGCTGTGGCGAAATATCCAGGCTTCCAACGCAGGCTAACTCCGCGGCGGGTGGTCACAACTTTGATGGAGCGGTAGGTTCCGTCCATGACATCGCGCAACGGCCTATAGCCAATGGTGTATTCCTCGCTCAAATCACGGCCAATCCCCTGCAACGCTTCCACCAGGTTGATCAATCGTTCCGAGGAAAGCCCTCCCGTTCCCGCACCCAAGCCTTTGTTTTGGGAAGTTGCCCCGATCTGTTGATGGGCCAGGTACCCTGACTCCAGATCGGTGCCCGGGGCATAGCGCAGCGGGAACGATGGGTAGCCACCCGTTTCCGTTGCCATCTCTTCCAGGAGTTTGTCTCCCGGATTGTCGTAGCCGTAAGCGGCCGTGCCGACAGTAAAGATCATGGTTTCGGCCATGCGAGCCATGGAAATGACCTGGTCCAGCGTGTGCTGGCTTTGAACGTCCAAGCCGTCGCTTACGACGACCAGGATTCGCCGTATCTCTTCCCGCGGCCCGGTCTTGAGCATTTTCTCCCGGCAAGCAAAGTAAATAGCATCATAGAGGGCCTTGCCGCCGCCCGATTTAAGGTCCTGAATCTTTTCCGCCAGCAAGTCCGGGTCGTTGGTAAAGTCCTGCACAATGGAGGTGGAAGCGTCGAAAGTTTCAAGAAACACCTGGTTCTTGGGGTTTCCGTTGGCCAGCACCAGGTCTACAAACTGCTGGCCAGCATCTTTTTCATACGATAATCGGGCGCGCGCCGAATTGCTGGTGTCGACGATCAAGCCGATGCGAAGCGGCGTGCGCGTCTCCCGCTCGAAGTGAGTGATCTTCTGCTGCACGCCATCTTCAAATACCTGCACTTCATCCATGCTGAGATCAATAACCCTTTGCCCGCGCTTGGTCGTGGCGGTCACGGGCACATTGACCAGTTGGACCGTCGAGCGAATGGTGGGCGTTGTTGCCGGCGGGGGCGTGGTTTGCTGGGCCGGAGCGTTTAAGGCACTCGTGAATAACGCTATGGCGGTTAATGCCAGAACGGTGGGAATTGCTTTCCGGTCTCGCCGCGCGCTCTTGGTGTGACCTGTGGCCGATGATGCCATGCGAATTCGCTTCCTGGGGCCGATGTTTCAATCATCGGCGATTCTCTTCGTTTTACGAAGCTTTGAATTTCTATCTTACCCCAAGCACCCCACTTAATGTAGCGGCTCGATCAGAACCCGGCACGCGGCTGGTTACTGGTGGTAAATTAATAAGGGCAGCCAAAAGGAGCAGAGACCATGGAAATGGGATTTATAGGTTTGGGTGCAATGGGCGAACCCATTGCCCGCAATCTCATCAAGGCGGGGCACGTGTTGAAGGTTTACAACCGCACACGCAGCCGCGCGGAAGCGTTGGCGGGTCAGGACACAACGGTGGTAGATACTCCTGCCGCAGCCTGCACCGCGGGAGTGGTGGCATCGATGTTGGCGGATGACGCCGCGGTGGAGGGAGTCGTGTTCGGCGATAACGGCGTGCTTGCCGGCCTTCCCCGGGGTGGAGTTCATATTTCCCACAGCACCATCAGTGTAAATCTCTCCCGCCGGCTGGCCGACGCTCACCGGCAGCGCGGGCAGCTCTTTATCGCCGCTCCGGTCTTTGGACGCCCGGATGCAGCGCAGGCGGGGCGGTTGATTGTGGTGGCGGCAGGTCCGCCGGAAGCGGTGGAACGCTGCCACCCGGTGCTGGAGGCGATTGGCCGCAAACTTTTCGTGATCGGTACGGATGCCCCGGCTGCCAACACCGTCAAGCTGGGGGGAAATTTCCTGATCGCATCCATGCTGGAGACATTGGGCGAGGCCGTTGCCTTGATGCGCAAGTCCGGCGTTGACCCGGCGACTTTTCTGGAAATTATGGTGGGCTCATTCTTCCAATCCCCCGTCTATGAAAACTACGGAAAGATTATTGCCGAACAGCGTTACGAACCTGCCGGATTCAAGTTGCGCCTGGGCCTGAAGGACGTCCGTTTGATGATGGCTGCCGCGGATGAGGCGGGTGCGCCCATGCCCATCGCCAGCCTGATTCGCGACAACTTGATCAGCGGCATCGCGCAGGGATTGGGCGATTTGGACTGGTCCGCCGTGGCGCGTGTGGCGGCGCTCAAGTCCGGGTTGAAGACTTAAGCGAAATTCGAGGAGGCAACGATGAAGGCTATCCGTGTTCACGAATTTGGTGGTCCCGAGGTACTGAAGTTGGAATATGTCCACGACCTTCGCGCCGGCGCGGGGCAAGTGGTGGTGCGGGTCGCGGCGGCGGGGGTGAATCCTTACGACACCTACATGCGTCAGGGAACGTATGCCATTAAGCCTCCGCTTCCCTACACTCCGGGAAGCGATGCGGCGGGAACGGTGGAGTCCATGGGAGAAGGAGTGGAGGGTCTGGCCGCGGGCGACCGAGTTTACGTGGGGGGAACGCTTTCCGGCGCTTATGCGGAACAGACTTTGGCGGAGGCGTGGCAGGTGCATCCGCTGCCACCCAGCGTGAGTTTTGACCAGGGAGCTGCCCTCAATGTTCCGTACGCTACGGCCTACCGTGCCTTGCTGCAAATTGGGCGTGCGCTGCCGGGCGAGACGGTTTTGATCCACGGGGCCAGCGGCGGCGTGGGTGTGGCGGGCGTGCAGTGGGCGCGGGCCGCGGGAATGAAAGTGATTGGCACGGGCGGCACGGAGCGCGGGCGCGAAATGGTGGCCGCGCAGGGTGCGCATCACGTGCTCGACCATCGCGCGCCGGATTATCTTGACCAGTTGATGAAGCTCACCGGTGGGCGCGGCGTGGACGTGATTCTGGAGATGCTGGCCAACGTTAACCTGGCGAAGGACCTTACCGTGCTTGCCACGAAAGGGCGGGTGGTGGTCATCGGCAATCGCGGCAACATTGAAATCAACCCCCGCGACATCATGCGCCGCGACGCCGCGGTGTTGGGATTCACGCTGTGGGGCGCCAGCCGCCAGGAACTGGACAGCATTCACGCCGCACTGGTGGCCGGATTGGAAAACGGATCGCTGCGCCCGGTGGTGGGGAAAGAACTTCCGCTCGCCGAGGCGGCCCAGGCCCATCGCACCGTCATGGAGCCCGGTGCACATGGAAAGATCGTATTGGTGGCTTAACAGGCTGCGGGAAAATGAGTAAGCAGGTAACCACCCCGTCCGTCAGCCGACGGACACCCCTCCTGAATCAGGAGGGGAGCTGTTAAGCTGCGGGTAAATCGAGGATTTCAATCAATGTCAACAAGCGTGAACCGACGCATCCCCTTGCCGGAAGCATTGCAGGCTTGCCTGTGCTGTGTTCTTTTCACATCGCTCCTGCTGGGCGCGGAGAGCTTCCAGTGGGACTGGCGCCACTCGGAGGTGATTCCTCTCAAACAGTCCCTGCTTCGTGCAAAGGTCAGCGACGCCGAGCGGGCCGCGATCGCCCGGGCCATTGCCATTCAGATTAAGCCCGACCTGGGGGGATTGGGAGGTCAGTCCGATCAGGAAATAGAGGAAAATGCCCAGGACGCGCTGGTCAAGCTAGTTGACCTCAACGGTGATGGCACTTCCGAAGTCATTGCGCAA
>JARLGN010000152.1 GCA_031292775.1 Acidobacteriota bacterium
GATGACGAGCCGGCAGTGCTGGCGTTGGGCAAGGGCAACATCGATGAGCTTGACGACTACCAGTTTTCACTTTGCTCGTACTTTCTGGGTCAGTACGACAAGGTGGTGGCTACCACCCTTCGCCTGATTCGCCAGAACCCTTCTTATGCCGCGCCGTATGTTTTGCAGGGGCTTGCCTATACGGCAGAGAAGAATTATCCCGAGGCGCAACAGAGCTTCATAGCCGTGCTGCAAATTTTCCCCAACAATGAAGCCGCGGTGGAGGGTTTGGCGCGCGCGTATTACCTTGCCGGCAATCGGCAGCAGGCGCTGGGGGTGCTTGATGAGACCGTGAAATTCCCATTTCCTCCGCCCATCCGGCAGAGATTCGAGGCCCTGAAAGGGCTTTATGCGCAGTAGCCCACGCCTCACGTTTCACGTGCGGCTGGAGGACCTGGTAGCGCTCACATTTTTCCTTCTCACCCTCCTCCTTCGCATCGTCTGCCATGGGCTGGAAGGCCAGAACTTCAGTCCGGCCGACGTCCTCATCATCATCCCGGCGGTAACGCTGCTGCTTGCGAAGGAAATGGTGAACTACTTTGTGGTGCGAAAGCCCCACCCCGCCGCTGGCAGTGACGCGCCGTTGGATTTTGTGCGGCCGTATTGGGCAATCCTCCGCGATTGGCTTCCTTTTCTCTTCATTCTGTTGATGTATTACTCACTCTGGGGCGACGCGACACTTCTGATGGTTACCACGGACCGCGACCAGGCCCTGATTGGGCTCGACCAGCGCCTTTTTGGATTTCAAGCCAGCCTGGTGCTGCAGCGCATCATTTCTCCCGGACTGACGGCGTGGATGGCGTTTTCCTATTTCTTCCATATCGTCAACATCCCGCTTGTTGCCTGCTTTATTTATATGCGGCGCGAGCGTAGCCGCTTTCGCGAGATGATGAGTGGATTGATGGTGGTTTCCTTCCTTGGGCTGCTGGGATATCTTCTCGTGCCCGCCATTGGCCCCATGTATACCTTGCGCAATCAGTACACAGTCCCTTTGCATCAAGCGGGTTGGATGTTTAGCCGCGAGGTCGATTTTATGGACTTCGCCCGCATTCGCCGCGATGTTTTCCCCAGCCTGCATGCGGCAATAGCGTTTGTGGTTTGGCTCTACGCTTACCGGAATTCCAAAAGGCTCTTTTGGATCCTTTCCCCCATGATCCTCAGCCTTTGGCTTTCCACCGTCTATCTTCGCTACCATTACCTGATTGACGTGGTGGTGGGGTTGATTCTGGCGCCGCTATCCTATCTGCTGGGTAATTTTCTGTTTCGCCATTTTGGGGATATCCCGGTTTCGGTGGGCGTTCCTGCAAGCTGGGCCAGACGCCTGCCGTGGCTGGCCAAGCCCTCAGCGGTCGACCCTCCGCCAAAGACAGAGGAGGGCCGATGAGTGAACCCCAGCCAATTACCGATCACCAATCACCCCATCACCAATCCCGCACGCCTGCGTGGCTCCTCGCCCTGTTGTTGCTCCTTGCCGTCCTTCCCTACGTCAACACGCTGCAAAATGGATTTGTCTACGACGACAATAATGAAGTCCTCTCCAATCCCTTTATCCGCAGCTTTGGCCACGTGGGAGACATCTTCAGCACGAGAATCCTGGCGCACTTGGGAGCGCGCGGCGCGACGAATTACTACCGTCCCATCAGCATTTTTGGCTTTTTGATTTGTTACAAGTTGTTTGGGCTGCTCCCGTACGGATTTCACCTGGCGAATGTGCTGCTCCACGCCATCATTGTGTGCTTACTGTTCGGGGTTACCAAGCGCCTCTTCAAAGATCAATGGCTGGCCTTTACCGCTACGGCAATCTTTGCGCTGCATCCCATTCACACGGAATCGGTGGCGTGGATCTCCGGCGTGACTGACTTGGATTTGGCGGTATTTTACCTGGCCACTTTCTTGTTTTTCCTGGCCGGGGCGCGGCCGCACGGTCAGCGCTCGGAATGGGCGCAGGCGGGCATGGTGGCGAGCTTTATCCTGACGCTGCTTTCCAAAGAGCAGGCCGTCACGCTGCCGCTCGTGGCCATGGTTTATGAGCACTTTTACCGCGAGGATCGCGCCAGCACGACCTGGCGGCAGAAGGTGGCGCGGTATGGATCCCTATGGCTCCTGGTCCCGGCCTACATCCTATTTCGGATTCGCTTTTTTGGCGCTTTTGCCCCGGTTTTGCTGACCCGCCATGTGAGCTGGTACGAGGCTATTTTATCCACGGCGCCGTTAGCCGGCGAGTACCTTTGGAAAATGCTCTGGCCGGTCCGCCTGATCGCCTATTATCCCTTTCACAAGAGTGTAACGCCTGCTGACCCACGAGTCCTGGCCGGAATCGCGGCGCTGGGGTTGTGCGCGTTGGCCTTTGCGATGCTGTGGAAGCGTGGTCGCCTGGCATCATTTGGATTCTTCTGGTTTTTTATCAACATTGCCCCCGTGCTGAACTCCCGTTGGCTGGGCCCCAACGTGTTCACCGAACGATACCTCTACCTGCCTTCCATAGGCCTTTGCTGGGTGGCTGCCTGGGGGATTCTTGAGATTTGGATCAAAGTGGCAGGTCGCCCTCACATCTGGAGGGTGGCCGTTGGTATCTTCCTGGGGGTCCTCGCCGTGCTGGGCTTCGCCCGTACGGTGATTCGCAACCGGGATTGGCGGGATGATGAGACGTATTATCGCGTCACGCTGGCGGCGGTCCCGGAAGCCGAAAGCCTGCGCCTTAACCTGGGAGCGGTATACTGGAATCGTATGGATAAGGCCGCTGCCGAACGCGAGTGGAGAAAGGCGCTGGAAGCTTCCCCAAATAGTGCCCAACTTCTTAACAACCTGGGTCTTGTTGAGGCCAGTAAGAATCAATACGACCAGGCCATCGTATACTTTCAAAGGTCCATGCGGCTGAAGCCCAATTATACCGATGCCCACCTGAATCTCGGACGCGTCTATGAGGCCGTGGGACGAACTCCCGAGGCTGAAATTCAGTTGCAGGCGGCCGTGGCATTGGCTCCTTTGAGCGTACAGACGCGGAATGATTTGGGCGGCTATTATTTGACTGCCGGCCGCTTGCGGGAGGCGGAAGCGCAGTTCCATGCTTCCGTGGTCAACATCCCCAACTCCGGCGCATACGATTCGCTGGGAGACATTGCGGTGCTCCAAGGCCAAAGCGATATTGCCGAGCAGGATTATCGGCAGGCAATCGGCCTGGACGAATTCGATCCGCGCGGTCACTTTGGGTTGGCGGCCCTACTCGCGGCGAAAGGCAGCACGACCGAAGCCGTGAACCAATATCGCGCTGGGTTAAGAGTTGACCCGCGCAATCAGGAGGCCCAAGCCGCGCTTCAGCGGCTGACGTCAAATTCAACCAATGTCAAAATACCGAACCGATAATCCGATAAGCGTATCGCGAACCTGCTTTTTAGGTCCTCGGCTTTTCCACGTCCATTGGGGACGAGCCGCAGACCGGCAGAACTGGCCCGCGCTACTCCTCCTTCTGTTCTGCCTCCCCGCCGCGTTGAAGGCGCAAACGCAGGGCTCCACCGCCGCCAACGCCTACGTTCAGCAATTTGAATCAAGCTATCGCGATGTAAAAAGCCTGCGCGCTGATTTCAGCCAAACTTATACGTTGGGAGGAAGGACTCGCATTGAGGCCGGGCGCGTCACCTTTGCCCGCGGCGGACTGATGCGCTGGGACTATAAGCGGCCCACGGAAAAGCTCTTCGTCTCCGACGGCAAGCTGGTGTCGCTCTATATTCCGGAGGAGCACCAACTGACCCGCACGCCGATGAAATCGAGTCAGGACTTTCGCGCGCCTTTTGAGTTGCTGCTGACGCGGCTGAATTTGCACCGTGTGTTTGCGCAGGTTGAATTGGCGGACGCGGCGCTGGACCACGACCCCGCGGATCACGTGATCCGCGCTTTTCCCAAGAAGGAATTTGCCGAGGAATACACCGATGTGCTGATTGAGCTAGGTCCGCAATTTGATATGCGCAGGCTGGTGGTGAACTACTCGGATCACAGCCGGATGGACTTTCGCTTCGACCACATCGACCGCAACCCGCCTGCGCCCCGGTCGCTCTTCCAATTTAATCCCCCCGCCGGGACGGAGATTATCGACCAACACTAAGCACAAACTGCTCAATGGCGCTCGCCACGCCGCTCTCATCGCAGGGAGCGGTTATCGCCCATCCTGGCCGGTGCAGCCCATCAATATGATTCCCCATGAGTACGGGCAAGCCTGCGAATTCCAGCATTTCGAGGTCATTGAAGTTATCGCCCAGCGCCATAACTTCACTTGCGGGAATTCCGCATTGCCCGGCCCAGAACTCCAGCGCCCGTCCTTTGCAGCACCCGCTATTCATGATGTCAAAGATGGCAATGTTGCGGTCGGGGTACTTCGTCCAAGTCAGTTGGACGTGCGCGGCAACTTCCGACTTTCGCAGCAGCGCGTCCACTTGTTCAATGCGCGACAGCGGGCCGCCAATCATAATCTGCACGGGGTCGCACTTCACCGCGGCATTCAGGTTGGGAACCAGCGATAGTTGATCCAGGCTGGTCTTCAAGTACCACCCGAGCGGGCCTTCGGGAATGGCGCAGTCTTCCATGACCACCTGCCCGCGCGCCGGC
>JARLGN010000153.1 GCA_031292775.1 Acidobacteriota bacterium
CAACAAGGCGACACGGTCAGCGACACTCCCACGCCCGCATGCGCAAACTTGTCGGCGCAATCGGCCGCTTCCGCGACACCGCCAATGCAACTGTCCGCTATTACACATTCGACTGGCAGACCGTTGGGATGGCGCAGGTTCTTCTCAAGAAAATCCGCCGCGGCTTTCGCCATGCCCATCGTCTGCTTCTCGAGCGATTCGCGCACGCCTTTGCGGCGTCCATCAATCGCCGGGCGAATCCCGATCTTCGGCAATGTCCCCCGCAATCGGTTTTGCGGACCAACCATCTTCAGGTCGTTCTTCTTAGCCATGGTATTTTGCCCCCTCCTATGGGAGCACAATTGTAACGCAAAGTTGGAACTTTGCATCCTGCGTTATTGCTCTATTTTACCGGTAAAGGTAGGTATGGGGACGTAAAGACCGGGCAGGGATGGGCGAATCCTTTAGCGCGGGCGTCCCGCTCTGGCTCGCAGGTTGGTCCCAGTCGGCCAGCATGTTAGAATCAGCGCGTATTTCCATCCATTCACGGGGTTCGCGCGGGAGGCTGCGGTGGCCACTAATAACCCCCAAACGCTCAAAATCGTATCGCTCATTCTGAAGGTCGTCGGTGCGCTGCCTCTTCTTATAGGCCTGGGGCTCCTCGCCGGCGCATGGTTCACCGGCAACCGCCAGAACACTATCTTGAAAACGTGGCCGACTGTCGACGCCGAAGTGGCCCGCAGCGAACTCACCAGCCACCAGCATCAGTTTGACAACGATGCAAGTTCCACGACGGTGTATGAGGCCCACATCGACTTTGGTTATACGGTCGGCGGCAAGCAGTACACCACCCCTTCCGGTTCAGGCTACTTCACATCAGACTACGCGGAGATGAAACAGAAAGTAGATACCTACGCTCCCGGGACACGTCATCCGATCCGTTACAACCCCGCCAACCCGAATGACATTCGCTTTGACGCCGGCTATACGTTTGGATTCTTCCTCGGACCTTTGATTCTTGCCGTGGTAGGGCTGATGTTAGCCGGCACCGGCGCGGCACTGTTCTTCACGGGATGGGCGATCGGGAGGGCGAAGGCTCTTTGCCCCTCTTGCGGCCAGAAGTTCAGGCACACCGAACCGAGTTGCCCCAACTGCGGCGCGGCTCTTTCGCCAGGCGGCGCAGCGCGTTAGTGCGGAGTATGTGGCACACGGAAGCAGGCGAAGCGCGGACCTGCCTGAAGAACTCCCCTCCTGATTCAGGAGGGGTGGCGCGGCAGCGACGGGGTGGTTACCGTAGCGCCTTTTGCTTTTTCAGATCGGCGGTAATCTGCGAGAACTGGCCGTAGTAGCACAGGCACTCCTGCCTGTGTCGTCTTCCTTTCACAGCCAGGAGTGGCTGTGCTACCGGTGATTGAACTGGCGATCCACATCGAGATCGTGTCGAGTTCGACCCTGCGCCATCGCCACAGCTTCGCGCCCATGGTCAAGCATGTGCCGCAAACGGACGGTCGCGTCATGGCGCGACATAGTGAACCTCGGCGTCAGCAATTGCCTGATCGCGAATGTATCGGCTCAGGAAGCGGGGAGTCTGCAAGTCAACTTTGCGGCCGATTATTTTCGTCAACTCGTCTTCCATCGCGAAGAAATCCAACCCCGGAACGTGAGAGGGATCGAATTCGACGAGCACATCGATGTCGCTCCGATCACTGAAGTCCGGTCTTAAGACTGACCCAAACAAGGCGAAACGGCACACATGGTGCCGCTCGCAGAAGTCTCGAATCTTCTCAGTGGGGATGTCGATATTGGCCCGCCGCTCTGGTTTCATGGGAACTGGCCTTCTTCAGATGGAACCTAATCTAACCCGGGTTTGCCCCGTGTGCCGATAAACTGGACATATCGCCGCCGCAATCTCAAAAAGGTGGGGCGGCTTTGCGCCGCCTTTGGCAGGATAAACCCGCCGGTACAATCCCGATGGCGGGGTAAACCCGCCGCTACGAGACCCTGCAATCATCAATCGGCAATTCAGTTCACAGCCCTTTTTCCGCAAGTTCGAAGGCGCGGAGGACAGGGCTTTGTGCCTAGTGACGAGTGGCGGTGGCGTGAATCGAAAGGCCGACGGAGTCGGCCAAGTAACCCCTCATCCGGCCCGCGACGGCTGGTGAGAACGCCTGTCGCGGTCCACCTTCTCCCCTGGGAGAAGGATGAACATCTATTCGGCCGGACAACAACCGGCACACACCCGAGGGCCGAACGCCGTTCGCCGCTACAACACTGGGGAAAATTCGCCGCTACAGCCCTTTTTCCGCGAGTTCGAAGGCGCGGAGGACGGCGCGGGCTTTGTTCTGGCATTCCTCGTATTCACGGGCGGGGACGGAGTCGGCTACGATGCCGGCGCCGGCTTGCAGGTAGGCGGTTTTATTTTTGATAAACACGGTGCGGATGACTATGCAGGAGTTGAGATTACCGGAAAAATCGAGGTAGAGCACGGACCCGCCATAGAGGCCGCGGCGCGTGGGTTCAAGTTCGTCAATAATTTCCATGGCCCGGACCTTCGGCGCTCCGGTCAGAGTCCCGGCGGGGAAGCAGGCGGCGAGCGCGGCGTAACTATCCGCGTCAGGACGCAGCTTGCCGGTAATCTGCGAGACCAGGTGCATCACGTGCGAGTAGCGCTCGACGAACATGATGTCCCTGGGCTTTACCGAGGAGAATTCTGACACGCGGCCCACGTCGTTGCGGCCAAGATCCACCAGCATGATGTGCTCGGCGCACTCCTTGGAGTCGGAGCGCAACTCCTCTTCCATGCGCTTGTCCTCTTCCTCCGACTTTCCCCGTGGACGCGTGCCGGCAATCGGTCGGTACTCCACATCGCGGCCCGCCACTTTTACCAGCATTTCC
The DNA here is from genome assembly GCA_031292775.1 of Acidobacteriota bacterium. Classification (GTDB taxonomy): domain Bacteria; phylum Acidobacteriota; class Terriglobia; order UBA7540; family UBA7540; genus Bog-366. Next base: position 2,875 of record JARLGN010000153.1, read on the forward strand.
GGGGAAGAACCCAGCACGGTGGACTCCCCCATACGCAGGTAATACATGTAGGGTGAAGGATTGACGGCGCGCAAGGCGCGGTAAACGTCAAAAGCCGGGACGCGCACGGGAACTTCCACTCGCTGCGAAAGAACCACCTGGAAAATGTCTCCGGCGCGGATGTATTCCTTGGAACGCTCCACCATGGCTTCGTATTTGGCGCGCGGCATGTTGGGACGCACCCGCAACGCGCCTTCGGGCCGGCGAACACGTGGAAGCTTCAGCGGCCGGCGCAGGCGGCTTTCCAGTAGATCAAGGTGGCGGCAGGCGGCATCGTACTTGGCCCGCAGACTTCCCTTCCCTTCTTCCGTCAGCACATTCGAGATCAGGAAAAGCCGGTGCTGAACGTGGTCGAAGGCCAGCACGTTGGAAAAATACATAAAGACCGCGTCGTCCAAATCAACGTCAGGGGGAACGCGCGGGGGCAGGTGTTCCAACATGCGCACGGCTTCATAAGAAACATAGCCCACCGCACCGGCGGTGAAGGGCGGCAGGCCGGGGATCTCCACGGACTTGTAACGCGCGCCCAGGCGGCGCAGGAACTCGAAGAGGTTGCCCGTCTCCTCTTCACGGTGCGCGCCCCGCCTCACGGTGATGCGGTCGCCACGGCAGGAAACGATTTGAAAAGGGTCCATGCCAAAAAATGTGTACCGCCCCACCCGCTCGCCACCTTCCACGCTCTCAAGCAAAAAGCTGTGCGGGTGCGAATTTGACTCGCGCCCATGCTGCGGTGAAAGACTGAGGAACGCGGAGACAGGACTCAGCAGGTCCGCGACAATGGTGCGATACACGGGAACCACGTTGCCCCGCTGGGCCAAACGTTTGAACTCGGCGAAATTGGGACTGGCATTGGTCATGGAGATAAGGGCGATTCAAAATTCAAGATTCAAAAGGCAAAAGCAAAGAGCTAAGGCCGATTCAAGATTCAAGATTCAAAAGGCAAATTGAACCCTCGTCAAATAAACCTGAGCGATCGATATCCAACTTTCAACTATTTCAACCAATTTTGCCTTTTGACTTTTGCACTTTACCTTTTGCCTTGCGGTTACGATTTCCGCGCACGCTCGCAGAAGAGCTACCCTCACGCCGGATGACCGAGCGCCTGGCGGACGGCTTGTTCCATCAGCGCGCGGGGAGCGGAGAGGCCGGTCCAGATTTCAAATTGCCGCGCTCCTTGGGCCACCAGCATCTCCAGTCCGGAAATCGTGGTCAGTCCACGGCCGCGCGCATCGTTCAGGAATCGTGTGGCGAGAGGGAAATAAACCATGTCGAAAACCACGCGCACGCGCAGTCGCGCCAGGTCGATGGGGGTGCTGTCAACGTGGGGGTACATCCCTACCGGGGTGGCGTTAATGACAGCATCAACTTCCAGGCTTTCGGCGCTATTCCAGGGAACAATCTGTGCCGCCACACCGCGCGCCAGGGCCCGCGCCGTCGCCTCACGCCGCGCCATGATGACCACCTCGGCGCCTTCCGCACGCACGGCGTAAGCGGCTGCCCGTGCCGCGCCTCCCGCTCCGAGAATCAAAATGCGGCTGCCGGCAAGACGCAAACGCTTGGTAAGAACTTCCACCACCGCGGCGGCGTCAGTATTCCATCCCAACCAGCGGCCGCGCTGCAAGGCCACGGTATTGCACGCGCCAATGCGATTCGCCAGGGGGTCAATCCAATCGAGCGCACGAAGAATGGAACGCTTGAAAGGCATGGTCACGGCGAACCCTTGCAGTCCCGCCTCGCGCGCGAAGGTAAGAAAATCCGCCAGCTTGCCCGCCTGGCACGGCAGAAAAACCGCGTTCACGTGCTTGGCCTGAAACGCCGCATTCTGCATGACGGGCGAAAGGGAAAGCGAAGCGTGCGATCCGAGCACTCCGTAAAGTTGCGTGCGGGCGTCAAGGCGTTCAACCCGGTAGACCGAACGCATGACTTCCGCCGGAATCTGTCCCGCCGCCACCGGCGAATGGTTCAGTGGAGACGCGTAGGTGAACGCCGATCCCCACAGCAGAGAAAGCAAGCGCGAGGGGATTCCCGAGGGGCCCATGGCCAATGCCACCAGTTTGGGGGTCTGCCGACGATGGGCTTTAAGCAGGCGGCGAATTTGTAAATTGTCCTTCAGGTAGCGCCCTTGCGTCGCGATCTTCACCGTTTGCACGGGCAGGCGCACCAATTTGCGATAGGTCGCCGCCAGCGCGGGAGTCTTTTGAAAGTTGTGGTAGGAAACAATGATCCTGGCGGGCCGAAGTTCCTTCAGCATCGCCACGCCGGCCTTCTGCACCGATTCGATCTCGACGTCCACCGCCTGGCACCCCGCACGCACGGCAGCGGAGAGAATCGCCAGTTGAGTTTCCGTGGTCCCCCGCAGCATGCCTCCCGCGGTTGCTAGCCGACATGTGGCGATAGTCTGGGGAAAATGCAGGCGCATGAGCATCAGGCGTAACTGCGATTCCAATTGCGAGAAATCCTGGAGGGAATCCAGACGGAGCTCGTAGCCGACGGGCACCCCCGACACGCGGATGGCAAGGGCCTCCATGGCGCTCAATGTAGGCGCGGTCAAACTGACATAAATGCGGGGCGAATTCGACTTGGCCAAATGAGGTCCTCAACTTTGGAAAATTGCAGGCTCAAACGCTTGAATATAAAGGTTTTGGGAGAGAAAAGGCAAGGGAAATGCCTCGGATGGCTGCTGCGAACGGGGTTGGGAAACTCCAACCCAGTTGGCGATATCCGCACAACCCCTTAGGATTAAATGGCTTAGGCTCTAATCGAAAAAGAGTTTAAATTTCCGTGACAGATTTGGGTAAGAAGGGTCAACCCGATACTTGGAGCGTACCACCGTTACCAATGAGAGCGATCCCGGTTCCCGCTGCGAAACAATCGCCAGAGAGCAGCAACATTGTTCGCCGACGTTAAATCAGCGCAAGGCTAGGTCACTGGACACGGCTAGCCGGATCGGTACCTGGGGGGATGGGGGGTGGCACCATCATCCCGAGACCTTGCAGTAGCAGGACGGTGCGTTGCGCGGCGCCTCGCCATATAAGCTGGCAACCTTCACCCTGGCAATTCTGCACGTAAACGTCGCCGCCCGAATATTCCAAGCTGCAATTCTTGAACTTGCAATTCACGTAGACACCATCGTCCAACACCACGTGCTGATTCTCAAATGCCTGGTTCTCATATCGATTCATAGGTTTACTCGGGCCACATGCCGATTCAAAAGATCCCATGCCTTCCCCCGCTCCCAATTCCATCAGAGGAGGACGTGGGGGACTCAACCAAAGGATATGTCTTGATGAGGCTACCATCCACGTCACATGGATGCAAGGGGAGGGCAATGTTTGCCACTCGCCGTTCCTGGCAGGGGATCCCGCGATGCGTGATACAACCAGACAAATAGCCCGCAGTGTTGCAGTGTAGGGTAATGGTATCGGCAGCGTCATGCATTGGCCTCCTATGGTGTAATACCGTCCATGAAAACCATGCTCTGCTTCCGGGATGATGCGGGGTGAGGCACTCGTCCCAGAGACGTTTGGAAATTGCTTGCCAAGGTCTTGCCGCCTTCCGCCTGCTGCCTTCTTCCCCGCCGGCGAAAAGCCCCGCGAGCTACGTCTGCGCCAGGGGCTCCCTGCTAGGCTGCGGCACCTGCCGACATTGAAAGGGTAACTGCGGTCCTGGCGTGGTGGGGGTGCAGAAGGGCATTAACACTTGCCTTCAACCGTACCAGGGCCGCGGAGTGAAGCTGCGAAACACGCGATTCGTCCACGTTCATCCGGTCGGCAATTTGCTTCATCGTCAGCTCCTGCTCGTAGTAGAGAGTGATGAGTTGGCGCTCGCGCTCACGCAGGTGGGAAAGCGCTTTGCCGAGAACCTCGCGCTTCTCGCGCTGGTAGCACAAGGCGAAGGGATCATCGTCGTCACCGGCCAAAAGGGTGGGCTCAGCGGAGGGGCGCTTCGAGGTCGGACCCGCCGACAGGGTACGTCCGCCAAAGTCGAATCCCACGCTCTGGATTTCATTCAACGTGCTGTGCCACTGCGCCATGTCCATTCCCAGCTCCGCCGCAATCTCCTCATCCGTAACCGCGCGGCCAAGCTTTACGCCAAGCTCGCGATAGACACGTTGAATCTTCTTGTTCTTGCGCCGTAAATCACGGGAAGCGGGATCGGCACTGCGCAGGCCGTCCAAAATTCCTCCGCGAACCCGATGGCGGGCATAGCTTTCCAACTTCACTCGCTTGTTGGTGTCAAATTTGGAAACGGCATCGACCAGCCCCACCACTCCATTGGAAATCAAATCGTCCACTTCCACGTGAGCGGGCAGGTGTTCGCGAATCTTGAAGGCCATACGCTTCACCAGGGGAAGCATTTCGATCAACAGCCGCTGCCGCTCCTGGGCTTGCTGGGCGCTTCTTCGTGCCGTGGAAATGACGCGGGAAGGCACGGAGGAGGGCCGGCGTGAAATCATCGCTCGACGGAGGGCCGGGGGTGCTGCGTTGCTCATCTGCTCGTAGGTGGAGATGGTCTGGGTTGCCATGAAAACCTCATTCACTCTTGAAATGGCCCCTTTACGTGGCCGGCGCCGTGCGACCTTGGGTCTCTGCGCTGACCTTAGAAATTGCAAAGATTGGGCCAATGATCCCGCGGGCGATACAACAGAGGAAATGAACTACGGCTAGCCTCCTTAAAGAAGCAAGCACGGAGGGATGGAAGGCGCGGCGTAAAGGCCGCGGATAGCGGCGAAGGCCGGAAGAGGCAGGTGACGATGGCAAAACAACATGCTTATTTTCATAAACTTGAAGATCATTTTCGAGGCTGGAGGAAGTGGCCAGGGTAGATTTTTTGGCGCCCGGTCAGGCTGGCTGATGGACCTTCTCCGGGTGACTATATCCGTGTTGGGCAGTAAGAATCTTCCTGGTCGATGGCCCTGGCGTGGCGTCCGGGATTCATCGCCCCGTCCCATAACGGGAGAGCAGGAAGCGGTCAGGAACCGGGGCCAGAACGTTGGCTTCAATTCCACGATCGTTGCA
>JARLGN010000154.1 GCA_031292775.1 Acidobacteriota bacterium
ACCTCCGTTCAGCGCTTGCTGATTCGTGCCAGAGTCAATGGCTATATTTTAACGCAGCGCTACGAAGGCCGTTACTGTGTCTCCGACGAGCGGTATGTTTCCGACAACACCGACCCCGTAAACTGCGATATCTGCGGCCGCCCGGCGGAGCTGATCAGCGAAGATAATTATTTCTTCAAATTGTCGGCGTTTGAGCAACGGCTCCTTGAACTCTACGAGAAACATCCTGATTTCGTGAAGCCCGATTACCGCATGAATGAGGTCAAGAGCTTCGTGAAAGGCGGGTTGCGCGATATTTCCGTCAGCCGAAGCCGCCTGAAGTGGGGCATCCCCTGGCCGGATGACATCCACCAGGTGTTTTACGTCTGGTACGACGCTCTGACCAGCTACATGACGGGCATCGGCTATGCGCACGGTGAAAACGGCAGCGAGGAGTTCCAGAAGTATTGGCGCAATAAACCAGGCGAGTCAGAGATTTTCCACATGATGGCCAAAGACATCCTGCGCTTTCACGCCATTTATTGGCCGGCGTTTATCATGGCCGCTTACCCCGACCAGCCGGAGATGCTGCCGACAACGATCTTCGCGCATGGATGGATTTATTACGAGCAGGATAAGATGTCGAAGTCAAAGGGCAATGTTGTTTACCCCGAGCCGATGGTCGATGCGCTTGATTCCTTCGGCGCTCCCGGCAATGACGCTTTGCGGTACTATTTGCTGCGCGAAGCTCCGTTCGGGCAAGACACGAGCTTTTCATATGAAAGTTTCATCAAGCGGTACAACGCGGATCTGGCGAATGATCTAGGCAATCTGGCAAACCGTACCGTGAATATGATCAACCGGTACTTGAACGCCGCAATTCCCGCTCTTCCTGTGGGTTGGGAGACAATCAACTCTGCAATCATGGGTGACGCGCAAGCCCATGCGACCCTCGAAGCCAATCGATTTGCCATTGACTCTGGAACCGTGGAGATCGTTAAAAAATCAAAAATACTGCACGAACGCGTCATGGCTCGGTTTACGGGATGCGAGTTTTCATTTGTGCTGGCCGACGTGTGGGCTTTCGTCGGCGACGTCAATAAGTACCTCGTCGAGAATGCCCCGTGGACGCTCGCCGAACAGGACCTGCAAGCGAACCACGATCAGATCGCCACGATCCTGGGCACGGCCGCAGAGGCTCTGCGCTTCGTGGCAGTGCTCCTTAAGCCGGTGCTGCCGACAGGCGCACAACGAATTTGGAAGCAATTGGGCTGCGAAGGCAAAGTATCAAACCAGCGATTGGACGAACTCAAGTGGGGTCAACTGAAGCCCGGCACGAAAGTCTGCAAAGCAGAGCCCATCTTCCCGCGACTCGATAAGGCGCTCACGCTCGCCAAACTGGAAGAAACGGCCGAGGCGGACCGCAATCGCGATAAACCTAAGGAGAAATCAAAACCCGTGGAAATAGATAAGAAGCAGGAATCAGAAGTCAGGAGCCAGGAGTCAGCACAGGCTACCCCCGTCGGACCTCAAGCGACGAGTCAAGAATCACAGGCACCTACCCCCCAGCCCCCAGCCCCCAGCCCTGCTGCAGCGGTCGAGACGCCAAAGATTTCCATCGACGATTTTGTGAAGGTGGAGATGCGGACAGGCGAGATCAAAACTGCGGAGGCCATCCCCGGGGCGAAGAAACTGCTGAAGCTCACCGTGGATATCGGCACCGAGGTGCGCCAGGTCTGCGCCGGCATTGCCGAGTTCTACGCGCCGGAGACGCTGATTGGTAAAAAAGTAATCGTGGTAACCAATCTCCAACCACGGAAGCTGCGCGGCGTGGAATCCAACGGCATGATCGTTGCCGCCTCCGTCGGCGAAGAAGGCCGGCCCGTACTGGCCACCTTCGGAGAAGACGTGCCGAATGGAGTGAGGCTGAAATAATTGATTCATTAATTCATCGGGTCATTGAGTCATTTGAAGCTCCAAGTCCCGTAGTGCCTCAAGGATTCAATGTATCAATGAACAAATGAACCGATGGCCCGATGATTCAATGACCCGATTCCTCCTTGATTCCCACGCCCACCTAGACGACTCCGACTTCGATCCCGACCGCGCGGCGGTGATCGAACGTGCGCGGACCGCCGGACTTCGTTACATTCTGATTGCGGGCGGAGGCACGGGCCCCGATCATCTGGACTCGCCGCTTGCCATCGCCGAGAGCCACGATTGGATTTATGCCTCGGTGGGCATTCACCCCCACGAAGCCCAGCACTTCACCGATTCTCACGCGGAGAAAATCCGCCAGCTCGCCCGGCATCCTAAGGTGCTGGCGGTGGGCGAAATCGGCCTGGATTATTACTACGACCACTCGCCACGGGACGTTCAGAAGCAAGTCCTGATTCGCCAAATGGAGCTGGCCCGCGAGCTTAAACTCCCCATCATCATCCATTGCCGCGACGCATGGGCCGATTTGTGCGAGATTGCCGCCGCCCACTGGAAGCCAACCGGCCTGGGCGGGATACTCCACTGCTTTACGGGTAGCGTTAAAGACGCACAGACTTTTATGGAATTGGGCTTCCTGATTTCCTTTGCGGGGAATCTGACGTTTAAGAAAACTGAAAATCTGCGCGACGTCGCGCGGTTGATTCCGCTTGACCGGATGCTGACGGAAACGGACTCTCCCTACCTGGCGCCGGTGCCCCACCGCGGCAAGCGCAATGAGCCTGCCTATGTGCGGGGAGTCACCCAGGAACTCGCCCGGCTCCACAATCTAACCGAAGAGGAAATAGCCCTCCAGGTTCTTCAGAATTTTGAGAAATTCGTGGCGGGGATTTCCCGCCCATGATGGAAAGCCAGTTATAAGAGGCCATCGGTACTCCGGAAAAGCGCGGCCCAATAACCCGCAGCCGCCACCCCATAGCAGGTGCGGGTGGCGGAAAAGGCCTCCATGTGGCTGGATGTATGTGCTAACTTTGGCCCGGAATCGGGCCTGAGTTGGAAGTGGCAAACGGAGGTGGAGGGGGAAGGGACAAAGTCGCAGGGTCATTTCCCGATGGGTTGGCTACCCATGCTTCCAGAGCTTCCCGGAGCCGCCGGATTTCATGTTCAAGGGCTTTCACGGCGCTTGGTGCCTGGGTAAGGTCTCCTTCGCAGCCAATGTTTTCCAGGCGGACGGCTGCCGCGAACGCTGGCTTCGCCGCGAAGTTCCCAACGGAAGTTTTCAATCGGCGGGCGAGGCGCTCCAATTCGCGGTCCTGCTGTTGCTCAACCGACCGGTGAATGGCCTCCATCTGATGGGGGAGGTCATCCAGGAACAAACCAGCCAACTCACGCATCAGGTCGCGATCTCCTTCGAGGTTGCCCCACGCCCCTTGCCAGTCTATGCAATCATCCTCGGTGGGTGGCGCCGGATCCGCGAGAATTGGCTGCGGGCGACAGGTGAACGGCTTGATGCCCGCAAACAATTCCGCCGGACGGATCGGCTTGGCAATATACCCGTCCATCCCCGCTTCCAGACATCGCTCCCGGTCACCTTTCATGGCGTGTGCTGTCATGGCAATAATGGGGACGTGCTTTTGGGTGGCAGCCTCTTGTTTGCGGATGACATGGGTGGCTTCAATCCCGTCCATTTCAGGCATCTGCACATCCATCAAGACCAGATCAAATTCCTGATCATTCAGCGTCACGACGGCATCGCGCCCGTTGGCGACTACGGTTACGGTGTGCCCCATTTTTTGCAGCAGTCGCACCGCAACCATCTGGTTTACGGAGTTGTCTTCCGCCAGGAGGATTCGCAGTTGCCGCCGTTCCTCGCGCAAGGAGTGGCGTGTAACGAGAGGGGACCGATGATCGGGAGATTCCACCTTCTGCCCCAGCACCGTCAGGATGGCTTCCAGCAGTTCCGCCTGTTGGATGGGTTTGACCAGATAGGCGGAAATTTGCAGGTCACGACAGCGCAACGCGTCGCCTCGCTGGCCTCCCGAGGTCAGCATCATGATGATGGATCCCTTAAAACGCGGGTTGCTTTTGACCTGCCTGGCGAAGGCGAAGCCATCCATGTCAGGCATATAACGATCCAGCAGGATAAGTGGAAAGGGTGTACCCGAAGCGTTGGTCCGTTCCAGGATTTCCATCCCGCGATTACCATTTTCGGCCAGCGCCGGTTTCATTCCCCAGTGGCTAAGCAATTCATCCAACATCTTGCGGTTCGTGGAATTGTCATCGACCACGAGGGCGGGAACGTCGTGCAAGACGGTAGGCGTGAGTGGTGTTCCCGTGTTTATAACTTGCTTCCCTCGTAAGATGTTCAGCGTAAAATGGAAGGTGCTTCCCTGCCCCACTTCGCTTTCCACCCACATCCGTCCACCCATCATCCCCACCAGCCTCGATGAGATCGTCAGACCGAGCCCCGTACCGCCATAACGACGGCTGGTGGAATTGTCAGCCTGCGCGAAGGCTTCAAAGATCACTTGCCTTTTGTCCGGCGGGATGCCAATCCCGGTGTCCGCAACCTCAAAGTGCAGCGTAGCTTTGTCGGCGTCGCTCGATTCTGCGCTGACCTGCACCGAGACTTCTCCCTTGTCGGTAAACTTGATGGAATTCCCCACAAGATTAAAAATGATCTGGCGAAGGCGAGTAGGATCGCCAAGAAGATTGTCGGGTACTTCCGGCTGGATGCGCAGGGTGAGTTCCAGTTCCTTTTCGTGGGCGCGCAAGGCCAGGGTCTTCATGGCTTCACCCAGGCAATCACGCAAGCTGAATTCCGCTTCGTCGATATCCAGCTTGCCTGCCTCGATTTTCGAGACGTCCAAAATATCGTTGATGACGGTCAGGAGCGATTCTGCCGAAGACTTCACCAGTCCCAGGTATTCCCGCCGGGTGGGGTCCGGATCGCTGTCAAGCGCGAGTTCGGTCATTCCCATGATGGCATTCATCGGAGTGCGGATTTCATGGCTCATGTTAGCCAGAAACTCACTCTGTGCCCGGCAGGCTTGTTCGGCCTCAATCTTTACCTGGGCGAGTTGAGTGTTCCGGGCCTGCAGATCCGCCGTGCGGGCGGCAACCTGTGATTCCAATTCCTCGCGATTCTTCCGCAGTTGATCGTTGCGTTGTTCGATCTGGGCCAGCATCTCCTTGATGCATTCCTCCAGAAGGCCTACTTCATCCTTGCCGAGGTCAGGTAAATGGCAGGAAATGTCCTTTTCCGCCATCGCCGCCTGCAAGGTCAGGAGCAAACTTTGAATGGGATCGGACACGAGGTGTTGGAGCCGGCGGGATAGGAGCCAAGCCACACCGCAGGCCGCCAGGGCCGCAATCAGCGCATGGCGAAGGGTGCGGGCATCGTAAACGCCAAATGCCACGTACGCCACCACCAAAGCTGTACTGGTGGTGATCATGAGGATCACCATCAATTTGCAGTGGACGGTCGATTGACGAAAAACCTGCACTTATGCCCTCTCCCTCATCTATTAATCCCTAAGTCTTATCTTCGGCAGACCTTGGGATTAACTTGAACCAGAAGTGAGGGGTTCAGCCTCCCGCAGCCGTCCTCCCTGGCAGCGAAGTCATAATTGCTTATTTCCCGAGGCACTAATAGGTTTGGATTATTGATGACTCCGCCCTCCTCGGATAGTCTCCTTAGGGTGATGCGATCCATCTAGGATCCGCAAAGGGCTTAAACGCTAAAGACATATCCAGAAATTATTCGCGCGAAGGCGTGAAATCCGGGCACATGCCTCGCCAGGGGGTAAAACGATGCGTAGATTGGCGTTCATTCTTGCAACGGTGCTGATGCTTGGTTTCAGAACTCCGCGGGTGTGGGGGCAATCCAGCGGAGCGCACATTGATGGCATCGTCCACGACGCTCAGGGGTTGGCACTTCCAAGTGTGAGCGTTGCCCTGACG
>JARLGN010000155.1 GCA_031292775.1 Acidobacteriota bacterium
GCGGTCGGGGTCACTCCCGACAAGATGGAAGAGTACCTTGACCGCCAGGTGAAGTTCTTCAACCTGTACCTCGACCTGGTGGATCAGGGTGTGGATTGGCTGGCGGAAACATCGAAGGCCTGCCGGACGCGTGGCATCAGTCCCTGGGTCACATGCCGTATGAACGACATGCATGGGGCGGCCAACCCCACCGGCAGTCATTTCAACTGCGCCCTTTTCAAGCAAGCAAAGTTCCGGCTGTCCGGCCGGGCAATGGATCCCCAAGACACCCCGCACATCACTTGGATGGGGCTGAATTACGAACACCGTGAAGTACGGGACTTTATGCTCGCCAATATCCGCGAATGGATGGAGGACTACGACTTCGACGGATTGGAACTGGACTGGCTGCGCCAACCGTTTTGTTGCGAGCCGGTGGCCGGACAAAAGCAGATCGACATGATGGTGGACTGGATGCGCGAGGTGCGGAGTCTCACCGAAGTACGCGCCCGGCGCATCGGCAAGCCGGTGCCACTGGGATTGCGCATCCCGCCGAACCTTGGGTACATGAAGAGCATCGGCGTCGATGTGAAGGCCCAGGTGGCCGCGGGGTTGGTGGACTTCGTGGGATTCTCCGACATCTGGCAAACCACGTGGTCCGTCCCCTACGACGAGTTGCGAAAGGAATTGGGCCCGGACGTGGTGTTTTACGGCGTGGTGGAAGATGCGCCCAATTGGATTCGTGGATTCGCGCCAAGCCTTGCGGCGCGGTCAACAATGCCATCCGGTTTGGGTTCGCAGAATCCCGGGATGCGTTTGCTATCCGCCAGCGCACCGATGTTGTGGGCCAATGCGGCGGGGAAGCTGGCTATGGGTGTTCATGGAATCGAACAATTCAACTTCTTCTGTACCGATCAGGGAAGAATTCCCGGGCTGCGCTGCGATTACTCAGCCCTGAAGGTAACCGCGGAGCTTGCGGCGTTGCGGGGCAAGCCGAAGCACTATTGCCTTTCCACACCGAGCACGTGGATGACAAAGGTGGTGGAGCTTCCCGAACAACTTCCGGCGGTGCTGCAACCACAATGGCGGAAGGAATTCCGGATTTCCATGTGTGCCGAGCCCTCCGGCGGGAAACTGCAACTTATCGCCCAAGTGGTCATCGAGAATCATCCCCATCCGCCGCGCCTCGGGGTGAGCTTTAATGAAAACTGGCCGGTGTTCGAACGAGTCGAAACACAAGACCTGCTGTTTCCCAACGGGCCGTACACACAGCATACCAACGACCATCTGGGGCTCAATTTCCAGCTCGACGCCGCGCAAATCAAGGACGGGTGGAATACCCTGCTGATTAATAACAACGCCAAGGACAGTGAAGGAAACGCCGTGACCATTGTCAGCGTGGAGCTGGGGGTTCGCCCGGCATAGGGCAGCGTGCCACGGGCGTTCCATCCGTGCCCGAGCATGGCCAGGACCTCGATGGATCAGGGCAGGTAGGCCATGGAACGCCTCTGGTTGCGGCTTTGCCGTGCTGTGCTCCCCGCGTCATTTCGAACCCGCCGCGCCGCCGGGCTCATCCGTTTTTCCCCGTCCACACCTGGTCAGGTAAAGAATCAGCAGACCACCGGCAGCGGCTGAACAGGCGAACTTGGCCGCCACGGGAAGGTCAGAGGGCGAGAAAAATCCCTCCAGCGTCCCTGCCACCAGCAGCAGCGGAATAATCCCCAACGCCAGCCGTACGCCCTGACCTCCATACAGGATCAGGGACTCGCGCCGGGGGAGTTCTCCCGGGAACAGTAAGCCGCGCGCCAGAAGCAACCCACCCGCCCCTGCGATAAACACAGCGGGTAATTCCAACGCGCCATGCGGAGCCACAAAGGACCAAAGCTGCAGGCCCATGCCAGCCTGCCAACACGCCGCGCCGATGACACCGATCAGCACACCGTTCATCGCCAACAGGTAAACCGTGGCAATGCCGCCCATAATTCCAACCGCAAACATGGTGAAAGAAACGCTGAGGTTGTTGGTCATAATGGTGCTTGAAGCCAGCGGCTTGATGGTGAGGACGGAATGTGTCCACATTTCGCGCCGGTCGATGGTGTCGCTCATCTGCGGACCAAGGAAAAATCGCTGAAAGGAAGGATCGGCGAGGCAAGCGAAGAGCCCCGCCAGCGCCCCCGCCAAAAAGATCGAAAAAGCCAGCGCCGAATAGATCCATGTCTGGCGAAAGAGTCTGGGGAAGTCCTCGCTGTAGAATCGCAGTAGACCGCGCTTTGACGTACCACTTCCCATGTAAATAAGATTGTGAGCACGCGCCAGAAGTTGATTTAAGAAGACCGCCCAAGGCTGGCTTAACGGGTCCTCGCGTACGGAAGCCAGGTCAGCCGCAATCTGGCGGTAGAGCAATCCCAGTTCCCGCAGTTCTGCGTGGTCAAGACGGCTCACTCCCCGGTGCCCGGCCTTCTTGATAATCGCTTCGAGCCGGTCCCAGTACGGCTTGCGTTTTGCCAGCCAGCGTGCGCTAATCATGATGAACACCATGGATAACTTGATTATCGATACGCCCGAACAGATCCCTCTTGAGTTTCCACTCGCTGGAATCGGCAGCCGGTTTCTGGCGCTGGCGCTGGATACGCTCTTTCAAATTGCCGCCTGGCTTGTCCTTTTTGGAATCGCCGCCGCCATGGGTGCGAGAGGCTCCAAGATGCCAACGAAGGGTATATGGACATTGGCCGTGGTGGTGTTCGGGGCGTTCCTTCTCCAATCGGGATACTTCGCGCTGTTCGAAGCCATCTGGAACGGGCAGACGCCCGGCAAGCGCCTGACGCGGTTGCGGGTCATCCAGGACTCGGGCCGGCCCATTACCGCCTATGAGGCCGTTGCACGCAACCTGCTGCGGATTGTCGACAGCATTCCCGCCTTGTATGGCGTGGGCATTATCAGCGCGCTGCTGAGCACCAAGAGTAAACGCCTGGGCGATTACGTTGCCGGCACGGTGGTAGTGCATGAAAAACCCGCGGTGCTTGAAACAGGAGGCCGGTGGGATCTGGAGGCGGCCTCAGGCACATCTTCCTATGACGTATCGCGGCTTACGGCGGAGGAATTCCAATTGATTGAAGCCTTCCTGTTGCGGCGGAATCAGCTTGCCTCGCGAGTGCGGGCGGAAACCGTTGGGAAGATCATCAATCGCCTCTCCGCGCGCCTGGCGTTCAGCGCGGATGATGCGCGAAACCCCGAAGCGTTGCTGGAAAATCTCGCCACTGCATACCGCACCCGCGCCCGGTACGGTTGAGCCGCACTCGTGGGCCTCCCCATTCGCACACGATTAATGGCCCGTAATCGATACATAGTGAAGTTGCTGCTTCACGATGTCGCGCGGATAGACAATCCTGATGTCCGTGGGATTGTTGCCCGGCAGAAGATCCGGATTGATGCCGCTCCAAAAGGTCGGAAGGTCCAGGCTTTTGTAGCGCTCCACCGCCTGGTCGCGCCAGGCAAGGTTGAAGTGAATGCCGTATTTTGAAATCAGCGCTTTCGCCGCGTCGTAGTCGCCTTCCGCCTTGATGCGCATTAATTCCGCCAGCAGCATCCCGACTCCCTTGTGCATCTGGTCGTAGTCCTTCACCACCAGGTAGACTTTGCCATCGCGTTCCACCGGCTGTATGGCGCCGGTCTTTTCGCGGATGAAATTGACAATCAACTGCGTGCCGCGACGGTGGTCTTCCTCAATGGTGTCGCCAGTGGGAAACTCGTGGAGCTGTGCCAGCGCCGCGCGGGCCTCGGTATCGTAAGCGGCCTTGGCAACCTCCTGGTCGGGAATCGCACCCATCTCGATTAACTTGGGATCAAAGAAGTTCCACAAGGCCACCAGGTCGGCGCGCGCCTCTTCCAGCGTGGAGTAATACTCCTTCAAGTAAACAGCCGGTTCCTGTGTGAGCTTGGGATTCATCTTTCCCGAGCCGTGCCCCAGCACCTCATGCATGGCCACCAGAAGATCGTTCGCCAAGGCTTGATGCTTCTCCGCGCGGGCGCGTTCTTCCTCGGAATAGGCGAATTCATTGCTCACCTTTGCGCCCCTGGCCGCCCCCAACACGCGCATGGAACCGGAGAAGATAAAGCTCTTGCTGCCGTACTTATCGTGAATTTCAGCCTCGTTCGGGAGGTTCTCACCGATGGTGGTCACATCGAAATCAGCGGTTTCAATCAACGCCTCGACTGTGTTCACGATGGGCGGATGCGGCGCGTCCAGCTTGTACTTGTCGTCCCACGGCGCGCGCTGTTCAAAGTACTTGGCGTTGGCGGCGAACTCCTTCATCAGCTTGTTCATCTTTTCGTCCACCACGGTTACATACGCCTGCATGGCGCCCTTCAGGCCACGCGGATCCTTGTAAACCTCAATGAACCCGTTGGTGAAATCCACTGGACTGTCAGCGTGGACCCAATCGATGTTGAACTGCCGCCAGTCCGCCGGGTCGCCGGTTTGGTAATAACGAATCAAATCCTGCAGCACTTTTTTCATGGGCGCATCAGCGAAAGGAAGCGCCATGGTCAGGTAACGAATCGCACGCCCCAGGTCCTCCGCGTAAAGGCCTGCCGCAATCCTCCCTGCCCCGCCCGCGCGGTAAACCTGCTCCACGAGCTTGCCATTTCTCTTTACCAGGCGCGAGTTGAGCGGGTACTTATCCTGGAAGTCCTTCAGGTCCCCCATCGTCACGCCTTCATAAAGGTTGTTGCCGCTGACCGTGAGGGGATCTTCACCGTTCTTGGGATTCTTCACGGTGAGGGACGGCTGGTAATCTCCGTCGAAAATCGGCCGTCGCAGGTCTTCAAGCTGTTTCAACAGCTTCGTTTGCGGTCCCAACGTCGCGCGATTCTTCAGCGCCTGCAAGGCCGCCGCGTGCAACTCTTCCGGCGTAAACTCCGGCAGGAACTTTTGCGACGTAAAGGCATTGTGGTTGCCATGGTTTGCCCAAAACAGCTTGGTGTAGTCGGTAATCTTCTTGAGAACGGTGGGATCGATGCCGCGCGGATGCGTAAGGATCTGCTCCAGCAGGTGCTTGAGTTCGAGTCCGTAGGAGGAATTCTGGTCGTAGGCAATGGGATTCACGGCGATGGCCGCCATCGAAAGCCAGAAGGCCAACGCTTTCTGCTTGGGGGTGAGATCCTTGAAACTCTCCGCCTCCAATTGCACGAATCCCGTCTGCCCCACCCGGTCCACAATCGGTGAGGGTGTGGAACTGTTCTGCGCCATAAGTGCGCCTCCTGTCAGGAGGGTTAAAGTTAAAAGAGCGATTGGCTTAAGCACTGTAAGACTCCCAAACTTCGAAGATAGGTAAAGAGCGTTTTATATCAGATTGCGATCGCTGGAAGCCAGAAGACATTCATCGGGCAAATTGCTGATTTGGCCATCGGGCCATCGCGCCAGCTAAAACCAGCAGTGTGATCAGCCAATGGATCGATGAGTCAGTGACCATATATTGCCCCACTGATTCCAAAATCTGTCATTTTCTTGCCTATCTCCTTTCCTTTCAGCAACTCATCGCGAAATCACGGTAACTTGTTTGTTTTCATCAACTCATTGGGAGCACTTTTTTTGCCCCTTTGTTTTCAATCAACTATTGGGAGCAACCTTCATTTTTAACATCTTTTTATATGTCCCCCTTTGTTTTCAATAACTCATTGGGAGCACTTTTTTTGCCCCTTTGTTTTCAATTGGCTACGGGGGGTGTTTTTCATTTTTAGCTGCTCGTTGTGTTGGGTGATTTCGAGGGGACTTTGATGAGTTTGGCTGGTTTTTGCAAGAGACGTTCTGCACGGGGACTTCATGGCAGTTCTAGCCTATCTCCTTTGGCTCGCCATGTCAAGAGGGAAATTGCCCGGGTCATTGACTGTGGGACAACAATGCCCTGTGTTTCCGGATGGTTGGGGACACCATCCCGTCCCCTCATTGCCGACGGTGGCCGGACGAAGGGCAGGGCAAACCCCACCTCTACAGTACATCTTGAGTTCCGGTGCCGGCGAGTGGTGGTAACTGCTGTCCAAATTAGCCGACGCGCCGCGTGGCGGGCACTGTTCTCCTCGTGCACGATCACGAATACGACACCAAACTAACGATTCATTTTCCCTCGCCCCCTTGGGGGAGAGGGGGGACCGCAAGACGGGGGGTGAGGGGGTCAGGGCCAAGATGGAATTCGTTTGACAGAGCAGCAAAAGCAAGGGGAAAAGGCAATCGTAAAATAACCTCAGCGTCGACTGCATCTCCGTAGGCCCGAGAGTTTTTGACCCCCTCACCCGTCCTGCCCCGGCTGATGAAAACGCCGGTTGCAGGCCACCCTCTCCCCCAAGGGGGCGAGGGACCTGTCATTCCTTGATCTCCGCGGGAAACAGGTTGGCTCGTCCGCCAGCGTGAAAAAAAGCCCCAGCTTCCCCGCATAACGAAGGCTCGTGCTGCACGTCATCCCCAACCTAGCGCGGTCTGTCTTGGACAAGACCGCACCTACTCCACCTTCTTTCCATTGGCATCGTAGACTTCCACCGTCCCATACTTCTTTAACACTTCAAGGATGGTCTGATTCTTGTCGTTTCCGGGTTGTTTAGGATCGCCCACAGCGACGATCTGCAGGTGGTCCAGGTCCACGTACTTCCTCGCCGCCGCCTGTACGGCGTCGGCGCTTGTCCGGGCCACCTCCACCGGGTACTTGTCCCAATAATCCATGGGCAGTCCGTAATCCTGAACGATAATCCAGCGCGACAGGAGTTGCTGCGGCTGCTCCAGCGACAGGGCGAAGCTTGAAACAATGGAATGCCGCGCTTCGTTCAGCTCCGCCTCGGGAACCTTTTCGTCCCGAATGCGTTTGAACTCATACATCAGTTGTTCCATGGAGCCGTCGGTCACGGCGTTGCGAACCTCGGTGTCCGCCTCCCACGCCTCACGATACCTGTCGTCGCCCGCACGGCTATATGCTCCGTAGGTGTAACCGTGAACTTCACGCAGGTTCAGGAACAGCCGCGCCTGTGGGCCGCCGCCAAGTACGCGATTCATCACGTAAAGTGAGATGTAATCGGCGTCGGTCCGCCGGGCCCCGTAATCCCCAGCCAC
>JARLGN010000156.1 GCA_031292775.1 Acidobacteriota bacterium
GGTCGGAGTCGATCGTCTGGAAATCAAGAAGCCCGATGGGACTTTGCAGACGATCTTGGTGAATGATCAAACGCGTTTCCGCGAGCGGCCGACGCAGCAGGACCAGTCGGCGAAATCGCTTGAGCTGGAAGATCTGAAAGTTGGCGACCACGTATTTGTTCGTGGCACTCCCAACGGTGACAAGCAAGTGGTGGCTGTCGGGGTCAATCGCGTCACTGCGGAACAGTTCGAACGGTTTCAAAGTGGTGGCGGGCCAGGAGGCGGTGGTCCGGGTGGTCCTGGCGGCGGCCGTGGTCCCGGAGGCGGCGGTTGGGGCCCTGGCGGGGGCGGCGGTCAAGGCACCCGCGCGGGCGGCGAGATTTTATCCATCGATGGGAACCAGATCAAAGTGCGAGGCCATCAGGGCGAGAGAGTGATCGTCGTCAATGACAAAACCACTTTTCTTAAGCAGGATCAATCCATCACGTTGAAAGACCTGAAAGTCGGCGACCGTATCTTCGCCACGGGAAGCGAAGTTGATGGGAAATTTGTGGCCACTCAGGTTCACTCGGGCTTCCCCGGCGGTGGCGGGCACGGCGGTTTTCATGGTCCGCAAAATTGACCCATTGAAATGACTCGTGCGATGAGCCTGCGGATTTATTCGCAGGCTTTAACCCCCGAAGTGGCCTGCCTCGATTCACCCCGCGGCAAAACGCAACTTTTGCGTTGAGGTGGGGTTTACCCAATGTCGCGGCTGTCCAAAATAATCGGCTGGCATCTCCTGAATTGCCCAGCCGGATGGGGAGACAGTGAGATTCCGGCCTCCCCGAAGGGGAGAAATGTGAATAGCCGTAGGTGAAACCTACGGGAAGGGAAACCCAAAAATCAGGTTCCGACCCCGCAGGGGTCGGAAGAACTTTTTCCTTGCTGTCCGGATCCGTAGGTTTCACCTACGGCTATTCACGGCTTTCCCCTTCGGGGAACAAGGCTGATGCGTATCCTTTAGCGCATCTGCCTGAACTAATTGGGACAAGCATGACCCAATGTCGAGGCAGGCGGCAGCCACAGCAACACTACGGAATTAGCATACGTGGCTGGACCGCCAAATTATTTTGGAAGTGCGCTGTTGTGTGTGAGGGCGATGAGGAGGAAGTGCGAATGCGTAA
Source organism: Acidobacteriota bacterium (assembly GCA_031292775.1). Taxonomy (GTDB): domain Bacteria; phylum Acidobacteriota; class Terriglobia; order UBA7540; family UBA7540; genus Bog-366. The sequence continues at coordinate 1,146 of JARLGN010000156.1, forward strand.
GTTATGGATGGTGGTTCTATCGGCTGGTATTATCGGCATGACGACGCTTGCATCAGTGGGGGCCATGGCGCAGCAGGAGCCTCCGGCCCATTCCAACTCATCCGATGAAGGCGCGCCGCCCAGTGGCGAGGCTGGGCGCGATAGCAGCGTGCGAGGCCGAATGCAGAATTTGAGCAGGCAGCTCAACCTGACAGATGCGCAGAAAGAAAAGATCCGTCCCTTGTTGAAACATGAAATGGAACGGATCAAGGAAGTGCGAAGCAACAGCAGCCTGACACAAGGCGAGGCGCATCGAAGAATAAGAAGGATCCGCCAGACCACCAATCAGCAAATCGCCGAATTCCTTACACCGGACCAGAAGAAGCAGTTGGAAGAAATCCGCGAGGAGCACCACGCCGCGGGCGCTCCCCAAGGTGGACAGCGTGGTCCCAACGGCGGCTCCCCCGAGCCCCCTGCCGGCCCGCCGAATCCCCCCAATTCGAATTGAGGAATCGGATCATCTGCGCATCGGGTCATTGGACCATTGAAAACCTGTCGAACATTATCGGGTGCCTCTTTCGCGCAGTTTGGTGCCACGGGCGTCCGAAGGTGTGAAAGAACTATAAAACTCGCGCAGAGACGCTAAGACGCAGAGATTCAGAATAGATAACTGCCTTGTTTTCTTTTCGGCCTCTGCGGCTCTGCGCCTCCGCGCGAAATACTCTTGCTTTGTCATGGATTTTTTTACAGCTTTTCCCGCCCGTGCTCGGGCATGGCCAGGATGGCCATGTCACATTAGGTTGCGGTCGGCCGCGCTGCGCTGCCCCCCAATAACTCAGCGGCGAACCCAGGATAATACAGTTTGTCGAGATCGCCTCCCTCTTCATCTTACCGCCCCTTCCAACCCGTCCCTGCCCCCCCTCTCCTTAACCTTACGCACTCTCATGAATAATCCAGACGTAGGGGCGCCGTCGGGCCATGCTGACATCGCCCCTACGGGGCTCAAAATATCTTGGTTCGGGCATACTCCCATGGCTGGCTCGCCATGGGCTAAATGACCACGCCACTCCGTGGCTCGATACGCTCAGTGGTCCAGCACGTCTCATCAAAGCCCGTGACACAGGCTTTGCGGGGATTTTTGAAGTTAGTTTAACGCCTATACGGCGGCGCCCCCGCCCCCCCACGGGCCCGCCGAACTCGCCCAATTCGAACTGAGGAAACGCATCATCTGCCCATCGGATCCTTGGACCATTGAAAACCTGTCAAACATCAACGAGCGTCCCAATGAGTCATTGAAAATAAAGAACTTACCGATTTATTGATATAAGTATTTGAAAGCAATGGGATAGTCGTCAAATTTGATGCTACTGAGGGATTCGCAGGATTTGACCTATTCACGATAAGCAGACTTAATGCCCGCGACAAAAACAATGAGGCCTAAAAGGACGAGAAACCCTGCATCACCGCACGGCTGTGGGTGTATAATTGCTAAGTTAAATTGGTTGGGTCGCCATCGAAGTTGGGCCCTAGTGGCCGCTCATTATAAACGCACTGAACGCGGTTGAGTCCCGGGGTAGCTGAAGTAGAAGTCCATAGACGGGGCGCTGGTCGCAATAACTGCACTCCTAACAACCGCAGAAGGTTTTTCTAGCCTGAATTAATCCTATGCACCCACTTCTTCTTGCCATTCTATTGGCCCCTGCGAATCCGGTGGCCAAGTTTCTCTACAAAGTCTTTCACAAGGATCCGTTTCGGGGCATCTATCAGCCCAACGCCTTTGACCTTTCCATCCTGATTCCTTATTTCACCATTCTGATCATCCTGTCGATCTACGGGATTCATCGGTATTGCCTGGTCTATCTGTACGTCAAGAATCGCGGCAAGGCGCCGAAGCCTCTAAAGCAGTTTGAGGCGCTGCCGCGCATCACGATTCAGCTCCCGATTTTTAACGAGCGTTACGTCATTGAGCGCCTGCTGGAATCGGTGACGCGAATCGATTATCCCCGCGATCTGCTGGATATTCAGGTACTGGATGACTCCACGGACGAGACGCGCATTGTCTGTTCGCGCCTGGTTAGTGAATATGCCAGTGCCGGCCATCCCATTACCTATCATCACCGCACGAACCGGGAAGGCTTCAAGGCAGGGGCGCTTGCCGAGGGCATGAAGAGCGCTGCCGGCGAACTCATTGCGATCTTTGACGCGGACTTCTCTCCGCCGCCGGTCATTCTGCAACAGATGGTTCATTACTTCACCGATCCCCAAGTCGCCGTGGTGCAGGGGCGTTGGACGTGGATCAATCGCCATTATTCCAACCTTACGGAAATTGAAGCCATCCTGCTTGACGGGCACTTTGTAATTGAGCATGGCGGGCGGAATTTTTCCGGACGGTTTTTCAACTTTAACGGTACGGCCGGAATGTGGCGCCGTGCCGCCATTGAGGATGCTGGCGGCTGGCAGCATGATACGCTGACCGAAGATACGGATTTAAGCTACCGCGCCCAGCTCAAGGGCTGGAAGTTCGTTTATGCCCCCAACATCGTTTGCCCCTCTGAGCTGCCGGCGGAAATGAACTCGTTTAAGACGCAGCAGGCACGCTGGGCCAAAGGGCTCATCCAAGTGGCCAAGAAGATTCTGCCCAAAGTCTGGCGCAGCCATGAGCCTCTGAAAATCAAGCTGGAAGCCACGCTCCACCTGACGGCCAATATCGCCTATCCGCTGATGATTGTTTTCTCGGTAATTCTGCTCCCAGCCATGATTGTGCGTTTCTACCAGGGCTGGTTCCAGATGCTTTACCTTGACCTGCCGCTCTTCCTTGCGTCCACCTGCTCGATTTCAAGCTTCTACATGGTGGCGCAACGCGAACTTTACCCGAACGCCTGGCGCAGCCGCATCAAATACATTCCATTTCTGATGGCCACCGGCATCGGGCTGGCCGTCACCAACGCCAAAGCGGTGATGGAAGCGGTGGTTGGCAAGGAGACGGAATTTGTACGCACGCCGAAATACCGCCTGGAAGCGCGCGACGAAGGTTGGGAAGGCAAGAAATACGTCCGCCGTCGAACCGGTTGGATTCCCATTATCGAACTAAGCCTCGCCTGTTACTTCCTCTTCACCACGATATATTCCCTGACCATGGAAAATTATCTGACCACGCCGTTCCTGCTTCTCTTCCTTGGGGGCTACACCTACATGGGGACTATGTCGCTGTTCCAAACTCCGCTGCGGCGCCTCGCCAATGCCATGCCCTCGGTGCTGCGTTGGCGCACCGTGGAACATGCCACGTAGTTTACACGTCTTGATATGAGGCTCGTGGGTGGACCCGTTTCCGCATAGGCGTTAAAACCACTATTAGCATTACCCGAAGCCTGTGCCGCGGGCGCGGTCGTCTCACTCGGTCGCTGAATGCGCTCCTTTGTCCAGCGCCTCTAGCCCGGATTATTCACGAATCTTCTTGAGGGCAAAGCAAGGCGTACAGTTTCACACCGAGGTCACAGAGACGGCGCACAGAGAACACGGAGAGGTTCCCAATGCTTTCTCTTTGCTCTCTGCGGTCAACGAGATCGATCATGCTTGCCAATAAAACACTCCGTGAACTCTGGGTGAAATGCTCTTAAGTCGTCTCGGCATTATCTCTTTCATGAATAATCCGGGCTAATCAAAGCCCGGGTCACGGCCGTTGCGGGAATTCTTGAAGTTATCTTTACGACTATGACCTATCACGGTGAGTCGCAGTATCCCCATGTTAGAGTAATAGTGGTGTTGGCAGTCACTGGAGGATCGATTGGAATCAAAGGAAAATGGCGGCGAGGCAGGCCAGCAGTCACGATACGAAGCCCTGCAGCAGGTATCCGGCGTTATTGCTTTGCATGCCGATATGAATGGAGTGCTGGAGGACCTCGCCCGATTTCTTCCCGCCGTGATCAGTTTCGAGTTCCTCGGCGTGGCATTGTACGATCCCGAGCATAGGCTCTTTCACCTCTATGCTTTTGGCGGATCTTTGGTAGGCCGATCGGAAATCGAGACGGAAATTCCCGAGGCCGACCCCGCGACAACGGCGATTTTGCTGGAAGAGTTGAACCCGATAATCCTCAATGATATCGAGAAGGAGACACGGTTTGCCGATATCGTCGAACGTGCGCGGCAATACGGTGTGCGGTCGCTGTGCCTTTTCCCCCTCACTTCGCCGCGACGGCGGCTCGGGCTGCTGGCCTTTGGATCGACGCTTCAGAAGGACTATAACGAGGAGGACCTGAAGCTGATGACCACGGTCGCCGCCCACGTGGCCGTGGCCGTGGAAAATGCGCTGAATTTTGAGGAAGCGCGTTCCTATCAGCAACTGCTGGCGCGGGAACGCGACCGCCTGCGGCTGTTGCTGGAAGTGAACAACAATGTCATTTCCCACCTGGAGTTGGGTGACCTTTTCCAGGCGGTATCCTCCGCGCTGCGGGATTGCTTTCATCACGAGTACACGGGCCTGTGGTTGTTTGAAGAGGGCTCGTCGCGGCTGCGTTGCGTGGGCATGGACTTCCCCACCACGCGCGGATTTATCGAGAAGATACAGTCGACGGATTTAACCCCGGAGGAGGTTGCGGAGGTCCGCGCCCGCCTGCCCCGGCTCATAAAACGGGGCGATATCGCCCAACTGCCCGCCCAAATTGCTTCGCAGGTGCTGGCGGAAAATCTACGCTCCGGGGTCACCATCCCCCTGGTCGCCGGCTCCAAAGCGTTGGGCATCCTGACGATTGCCAGCACGGATGAATCCCTGTTCCAGCAGGAAGAACTGGGGTTTCTGGTGCAGGTTGGCAACCAGGTGGCGCTGGCCATCGAAAACGCTCTAACCTACGAAAAGGTATCGGAGGCGCGGAATCAACTGAGCACCGAAAAAACCTACCTGGAAGATGAGATACGTTCCGACCATAACCTGGACGATATCATCGGTAATAGCCGCGCCTTGCGCGAGACGCTGAGCAAGGCGGAGGTGGTTGCGGAGACTGACGCCACCGTTCTGCTGATGGGTGAAACAGGGACAGGAAAAGAGCTCATTGCACGCTTGATCCATAAGTCAAGTTCGCGCCGGGATCATACGTTCGTGAAATTGAATTGTGCCGCGGTTCCCTCCGGCCTCATCGAAAGTGAACTCTTTGGGCACGAGCGGGGCGCCTTCACCGGAGCCGTGGCCACCAAGCCCGGGCGCTTTGAATTGGCGCACCGGGGCACCGTCTTTCTTGACGAGATTGGCGACATCGCGCTGGATCTTCAACCCAAACTCCTGCGCGTTTTGCAGGAAAAGGAATTCGAACGATTGGGAAGCACGCGCACCCAGAAGGTTGACGCCCGCCTGATCGCCGCCACCAACCGGGATCTCTCACAAATGGTCGCGAGCGGTGAATTTCGCGAAGACCTTTACTACCGGCTGGCGGTTTTCCCCATTCAGTTGCCACCCCTGCGCGAAAGACGGGAAGACATTCCCCTGCTGGTTGAATACTTCGTGGCCCGCTTCGCCCGCCGCATGAAGAAAAGGATCAGGGAAATTCCCACTCCGGCGCTGCAGGCCATGACCGAGTGGACGTGGCCGGGGAATATCCGGGAATTGCAGAACTTCATCGAGCGGGCGGTGATTCTAACCACGGGTGAGTGCCTGGAAGTGTCGCTGGAGGAACTGCGACCATCCCATACGAAACGAGTGGGGAAGGGAAGGTCCCAAAGCCTGAACCTGCGGGAAGTCGAGCGCGAGGCGATTCTGGAAGCTCTGCGGAAAACCAATGGACGCGTGAGTGGCCCGCAAGGCGCGGCGGTGCTGCTCGGTTTGAAGCGCACAACACTCCAATATCGGATGCGCCTGTTGAACATTAAGCCCTTATATCCACCTTCGGAATTGACCTGACCCTTGCCTAATATTGGGCAGATGCCAACCTTCGGGCAATCGCCGTCGGCATGTGCCCTTACACACGCATGTAAGCAAATGATTACAATACACTTAAAAGACAAATGGGTTGGCGCAGAAGTTGCACTAATCCTCATCATGCTGCGAACCACGATCCTCTATCTCCGCGATCGAGTAAAGGTCGTCCTCAGTGGGCAACTGGTTGGGGAATGGGCAGATTGCCTGCCCAACGCGGTCCCTCAGTGTTGCTCAAATCAAGACGAGGTGGAGATTGATCTGGATGGAATTACCTGCGTGGACCACGCCGGTGAAGAAGCGCTGCTCACTCTTTCGCGATCCCGCGGGCGCTTCCTCTGCACCTCTCCTTTCGCGCGGACACTCTGTGAGCGATTGGGAATTCCCGTTGAGGGTGACTGCCGATGAGCACGGCTTCCGGATTCTCCCCGAATCGCCATCTGGAGCCGACTATCCGCCTTGCAAGATTGGCCGAGGGCCCCTGGCTCATCACTATAGCCGTGATGCTCTCGACCTTCATGGAAGTGCTGGACTCGACCGTCGTCAACGTCTCCCTGACGCACATTGCCGGCAGCCTTTCCGCGACCACCAATGAAGCAACGTGGGTGCTCACTTCGTACCTCGTGGCCAACGGCGTGGTCATTCCGATTTCCGGATGGTTGGCCAATCACTTTGGACGGAAAAACCTGCTTCTGGTTTCCACCATCGGTTTTACCGTCGCCTCCTTGCTCTGCGGCATCGCACCAACCATGGGAATGCTGGTGACCTTCCGCGTTATCCAGGGTGCTTGTGGCGGTTCACTGCAACCGCTGTCGCAGGCGGTCTTGCTGGAGGTGTTTCCTCCCAAGCAACACGGCAAAGCCATGGCAATCTGGGCGATGGGGGTGATTGTGGCGCCGGTGCTCGGACCGGTTCTAGGTGGGTGGCTGACCGACAACCTCTCCTGGCGTTGGATCTTCTATATCAACTTGCCGGTGGGTGTGATCTCCGTCCTCATGGTCAAAGCGTTTCTGCATGATCCCCACTACATTCGGCGTTCGAAAGCGCCGGTGGATTCCTGGGGACTGGCGACCCTGGTGGTTTGGGTGGCTGCGCTCCAGATCATGCTGGACAAGGGGCAGGAAGAGGATTGGTTCGATTCCCGGTACATCGTTTTCCTGGGGGTGACCTTTGTGGCGGGACTCGCGTTTTGGGTGGTGCGCGAGTTGATGGCACGCGACCCGGTTGCCGATCTGCGCGTCTTTGGAAAGATATCTTTTGCTGCCGCCGCTCTGTCCAACGCCGTCCTGGTCTTTGTGATGTATGGGAGCCAGGTGACGATTTCCATCTGGCTACAGACGCTGCTCGGCTATCCGTCGATGCAAGCCGGTGTCGCCATGGTGGCTTTGGGCTTGGGAGGGGTAATCTCCATGCCACTGGCCTCCGTCCTCATGAACAGGTTTGACCCGCGCAAGGTCTTTGTGGGCGGAGTGCTGGGCTTCGTCATTTCGTTTCATCAGTTGATGGGATTAAACCTCCAAGTCGGCTTTTGGAATGTATTCTGGCCGCAGTTCCTGCAAGGCCTGTCGTTGGGCTTGGCTTTTGTCCCGCTCACGGTGCTGGCCATGACGTCCATCCCCAAAGAGAAAATGGGGAATGCCACGGGTCTGTTCAACATGGTGCGGAACATTGGTGGAGGAATTGGCATATCTCTGGTCGCCACGATGATGACCCGCATGGGGCAGGAGCACACCAATCTTCTGGTCGCCAATATCACCCCTAATTCCCCTTTGGCGCTGCGACTGTTCGGAGGGCTCAGGGGTTTGTACGCGGGTTCTGGTCCGGGGTTGGCTGACCTGCAAGCCTATGCCACTCTCTTTGGCTTCGTGCAGAGAGAAGCCGCCATGGTGGCGCTGGTCCGAGTCTTTCAATATCTGGGAGTGCTGGTCCTGATACTGATTCCCCTGATTTTCCTGACCAAGCGGCCCCCCAAAGGGCAGCCATCCGAGCCGAACATACACTGAGTAGACAAGCTCTTCCAACTGCCACCACACTATCGCCAGGTTAAGATTGACTGGCAGATCACCCGCAGAATCACACGCGCAAAGTTCTCCTATAGAAGGAATCAATTCAGGCGGTCGTAACCCCGTGTTATAAACCGAATGCCGTGAAACTTGACCTTGGCGTTATGCTATACGCTCACTTTCCAAGGGGGAATCCGTGCAATTTAGGATTTTGTGCAAGACGTTGGTGGTGGCGACACTTACTGTGGCCGCATCTCTGGGAGCCATGCTGTCGGCGGGCGCATGGGAGCGCGAGCCGCTCTCCGTATTTCACGAGCGGCGCGCGCGCCTGATTCGGGACACGGGCGGCGATGGCGTGGTTGTGCTTTACGGATATCGCGACGCTGATGTGGCGGCCAGCGTCACGTCGTTCCGCCAGAACGAACAGTTCTATTACCTCACCGGGTGGAATGAGCCTGATGCCATCATGCTGCTAGTGCCCAAGGCTCATCCACCAGGCGCGGAGGCGGAGCTGGGAAAAGAGATCCTCTATATCCCTGCCCACGACCCCTCGGAAGAGAAATGGACAGGACCGAAGCTGTCCCCGGATGACTCCGATGCCACTGCCCGCACGGGTTTCCAAACTGTTCACGACACCTCGCAATTCGCCACCGATCTTCAGGCAGCCCTCAAGGGCGCTTCCAGGGTTTACACGGAGCTCTCCGCGCAACCCGAGAGCGGTGAAGATTACTTTCAGGCGGACATGGCCAGAAATCTTCGCGGGATCGCGCCACAGGCCGCGCTTGCCGACGTGCGCCTGCCCGTCGCCCACATGCGTGCGGTGAAAAGTCCGGGCGAGATCGTTCTGATTCGCAGAGCGGTAGAGGCATCGGTTGACGCCCATTTGGCCGCGATGAAAGCGGTCAAGCCCGGGGCGTGGGAATACCAGATCGCCGCGCTGATGCAGTACACTTTCGAGCGCGAAGGCTGTGAGTGGCCCTCCTATCCGCCCATTGTCGGTTCGGGATTTTTCTCCACCGTCCTGCACTACGATGGGAACTCGAGGCAAATGCAGGACGGAGAGGTTGTAGTGATGGACGTGGCGGGCTCCTACAGCGGCTATACCAGTGATATCACCCGCACCTTGCCGGTGAATGGGCACTTTACGCCGCGACAACGCGAGATCTATGAAATCGTTTTGGGCGCCCAGAACGCGGCTCTTGAAGCTGCCAAACCTGGCATGTACATGGGACGCCACGGGGTGAAGGGCCTGTATGAGATTGCCTACGACTACATCAACACGCACGGGAAGGATTTGCACGGCCAGCCACTGGGCCAGTACTTTATTCACGGACTGAGCCATCCCATCGGCCTGAACGTTCACGACCCCCTCGACTACAATCAAGAACTCCAGCCCGGGATGGTCATCACCATGGAGCCGGGCATTTACCTTCCGGAAGAAAAACTCGGGGTTCGTATTGAAGACGACATTCTCATTGTTCCCAACGGCATTGAACTGCTCAGCCGCCGTTTGCCACGCACCGTGGATGAAATTGAAAAGCTGATGTCGGGGAAATAAAGATGGCGGGCCCGGCCGCGCAGGACCGGTGATTCCTGCAGAGCCCTGAACCCCGCGCCGCTATAGAAATTGCAATTAATGGGTGCCGTGGTTAAAATCACGCTTTCCGCTCTTCCCGTATTACAACGAGGTTCAAGCGAAAGGAGTTCATGTCCCGATGAGCCGACTTCCACTTCGATGTTTCGCCCTCCTGGGCCTGCTGGGTGTTGTTTTGGCCGCGGTGCCCGCCCTCATCGCACAGGCTCCGGTCCATCCGATATCACACGAAAAGATAATCCGTTACGTCCGGGACCGCTTCAGTATTCCTGACACTGTTAAAATCACCATGACCGAACTGCGGGAAAGCGCCTACCCGGATTTTCTTGAAACCACGGTTACGGTTGATGACGGAAAGGACAAGCGGTCGCAAGCTCTTTTCATTTCCAAGAATATGCGTTACCTGGTTGAGGGAAGCATCTTCAACCTTGGCGGCGACCCCCGGCAGGATATTGTGCGGCTTATTTCACTCCGTGACCAGCCAACGCAGGGTCCTGCGAATGCGCCAGTTACGCTGGTTGAGTACTCTGACCTTGAATGCCCGGTCTGCGCACGGTTGCACGAAGAATTGGAGACGGAAATCATACCCAAATACGGCGACAAGTTGCGCGTGGTGTTCAAGGAATTTCCGCTTGTCACCATCCATGAGTGGGCGCTCACCGGCGCCATCGCCGCACAATGCACTTATCAGATTGATCCCTCCAAGTACGTGGACTTTCGCTCCGCCATATACAAGAATCAGGCAACTGTCTCCGGTGATCATGCCCGTGACCTGCTGCTCCATATCGCCGCGGAGGCGGGTGTGGATAACATGAAGCTTGCTGCCTGCATTGATGCCAAGGACTCCCTATCGCGTGTCGAAGCGAATATGCGCGAGGGGGATGCGCTTGGCGTCGGACAAACTCCCACCACCTTTATCAACGGGCGGACGATTGTTGGCGCCCCGGCCGCTGCTGACTTTTACAAGCTCATCGACGAAGCAATGCACGACCACAAGTAATAGTCTGATGCGCTTGAAGATCGACGCTGCCGCGCAGTCAAATTCCCCCACCCTTGGAGACAAGTGGCATTTGTCGGCCGGCGGGGGGGGGTAGCCTCCATCTGTGCAAAGACCGCGTCGCTATTTCCGCCAATGTGTCCCCCGGAACTTTTATTCCCTGCCGGTGTTTGCGTACATGGAGGGACGGCAAGTGTTAACTTTGTTAAATGCAAGGCGTGACTTGTTAACTCTTGTTAAATATGCACCGGGCTCTATACTCATGGTAACGAGGCGGGTGTATACTGCGTCCAACACTGTGTGGAGGGAAGTGATTATGCGACGAAAAATTGCGATTGGGATATTGAGTCTTATGGTTCTGCTGGCGGCAGCGGTTGTCACTTGGGCTGAGGAAGGCGCCCCACAAGGCGGCGGCCCGGGACAAGGCCAGCATCAATTTGGTGGTGGCGGGCAGCACCCGTGGGGAAATGGTCCGCATCAATTTGCGGGCGGCGGCCCAGGACGATTCGGCGGCCCCGGAGAACGCGGGATGGGTTGGCAACGCGGCGGTGGGCGTGAATTCGGTGGAGGCATGCACCTTCTGCGCATGGCTGAGAATCCCCGCGTACGGGAAATGCTTGGCCTCACCGACGAACAGGTTGGACGCTTGCACAAGCTCGGTGTGGAGTCAGAGAAGACCGCGGTGCAGACTCGCGCGGACATGGAGTTGCGTCACATCGAACTCCGCGAACTGATGAAGGCGGATAATCCTGACCACGACGCGATTATGCAGAAGCTTGATGAGGTCAACGCCCTTCGCGGAAAGATGGAAAAGCAGCACGTGGAAACTCTGCTTTCCGCGCGGAGTGTGCTGACGCCGGAGCAACTGAAGAAGGTCAAGGCCTTCATGGAGAATCGTGGAGCCGGCGGCGGTCCCGGACGCGAGCACATGATGATGGACCACCGTGGCGGCCAGGGACATCCTACCGGACACCCTGGTGGTCATACCGGCCCTCCCGCCGGGTCTACCCCGAAATCACAAGAGCCGCCTGTTCAGTAAGAACCGCGATTTTAAGCCGCTGGTGGATCGGCAAGCCCGTTCCACCGGCGGCTTCACCCTACCTGAGCCCCTGTAAGCCACCCTCACTCATACCTTGAAATCCATTTTGGGAGAACAGCGCCTTTCGGCAAAGGCATTCATTTGCCCGTGAACTAAGTGACCGGCAAGTGACCTCAGGTTCGTGCTGCCTCCATCGGCCCCTACCGTTTGCTTTACGTGCCATCTACCCAGTAATCGGGCGCTTCAGGGAGCGGCCAAAATCGACCGAAAAATAAGACCGGTATGCGCGGATCTCACAAATGAATAAGGTTGATGGACATTTTGGCGTTTGCGAGAAAGAATCTGGTTATCAATGTGCTCGAAGACGGGCGTGCGAAAGTTCAAGTGGTGGTGCGAGCAGAAAAAACCGGGCCTCACTCTCTTGCCATGGTTGGTTCCTGCTGTAAGTGCCTTGTCTCTGAAGTACATCATTCTCTGCATTCGTGGATTCCGTGAAAGTGCGCTCGGTCTCCGTAGTGCCGGGTTCCTGACCGTTGCGGAAAAGGTGCTCCTCTTCCGGTCCGATCTGCTGCTTGGATTTGTGCTCATGCCGGTGGTGTTGTTCTGTTTGACTTACTTCCTCCCCATATATGCGCGACTGGCCGTGAGCGCGACCGTCTCTCTTCTTGCACAAATCCTATTGGCAATGGAAGCAGGGGTATACGGTGCAACAAATGGATTTGCCACGGTAAAGACCTTGTGGACCGTCACGATGTGGGCGCTGACCAAGCATGATGGCAGCATCATCTGGATGTTACCCATCGAAGCCGCTGGCCTTGTGGTGTGGGTTGTGGCGGCGGTACTGGCAATTGTCATCGCGTTCGCCTCCGTACGCCGGCCGGGGCGCTGGGCAAATTACATGTGCCTTTCCATTTTTGGCGTGGGCGCGGCCGTAAGTGTGCTAGCCGCAGTTCCGCGCTCGCCCAGGTTAGCATGGAGTCCGCCCCTGCTGGAGATGACAGCGCACGCAGCCTGGGCCGATACGGATACCGACGACGCCAACATGCGGGCACGCAGCATACCGGAACTAAACCAGTTGTACCGGAAGGACTCGCACTTTCAACAGGCCTCTCCTTCCACATTCTTTGGCAGTGCAAAGGACTATAACGTTCTCTTTTTTGTTCTCGAAGCTACCTCCGCACGAGTATTCGATCCGGCCATTGATTCGTTGCGCGACATGCCGAGCGTCCGGCGTTTACGCCCACACGCCTTTGTTGCCGCGAAGCACTACACGACGTTTCCCGGAACCAGCCAGGCGGTCTTCTCACTCTTCACCTCGCTGTACATAAAATCGGAAGTTGGCGCTGCCATCGGCGACCGTCAAATCGAGTTTCCAGGCATGGTTCGCAGCCTGAGAAGCGCCGGATATCAGACCGCATACTATGGTTATGTGTGGAACGTGGAAAAAGCACGCGACGACCGCATGTTGAAGAGTTTGGGCTTTGACAAGATTGTGGGACCCAGCATCGACGACGCTGTTGACAAGGGGGGATGGGAAACATTCCTGGGGCCCATCAGCTATGTGGAAAAAAATGACCTTCAGGTGCTCGGAGCGTTGCGGGACGACATCCATCGCTGGACAGCCGGTAAACAGAAGTTCACGGCCGCTTTCTTTCCGGAAATAGCGCACGACCCGTGGCGTGAGCTGCCCGGCCGGAAATCCGCCTCGCAGGAGCAGCGGGGCCATGCGCTGGCCGTTTATCAGGATGCGTGGCTTGGTACGCTGATTGACGAATTGGAACGCGATGGAGCCCTGGACCACACCATCATTGTGGTGACGGCCGACCACGGGCTTCGATGGTCGCCTGCCCCGGAGCAACACCTGCAACTCGCCTCTCCCGGCAAACTGGACGACGCTACACTTCGTGTGCCGCTCCTCATTTATGTGCCCGAAGTGCTTAAACACACGGTCACACTGGAGCAGCCAACGTCCCACCTCGATATGGCGCCAACGATCCTGGACCTCCTGGGAGTGACGGCCGGGCGGGAATTGGAAGAGGGCACAACCCTGTGGAACCCTGACATAACGAAACGTCGCTTGTTCTTGTGGATGGACCCCTATGGTGCGACAGGTTTCGTCGAAAACGGCAGCTATTACATGCGGACCGTGTCGGGGACCATACTCAAGAGCGACTCTCTTCGTTTCGAGGACGGGAATACGTTGCCGTTCGATGGCAGTGAATCTACTGCTGCGCGGCAGGCGTTGGCAGAGCAAGGCGGCCTGCAAAACGCTCTATTGTTCCATCTGCTCGATCGCCACTCCCCGCCGCATTGATACGTGAACCTCCTCACCGGGCCGGCGGGTGGTGTGGCCGGCCGTAATGAACAATCCACTGTGGCGGGTCGAGCTCCAACCTGCCATTTACTTTGACCCCTCGCCAACTCTTCCACTTTGCACGCCGATTCCCCGCGACATATAATTGGTTGTTTAGGCTGATGAGCTTGGGACCAACCGTATGCATTCGCCTGCGGTGCGGCGGTTGGTGGTTCCCGGCCGATGAGTAGGAGATCCTTGAGCACAAGTGAGAATCATTCCGATAGTTTGGGTGCGCCGGTTGAGACGCGGGGGGGGGCTGAGCCCACTGCCAAGCGCGCGTCGAGAAACACCATAGCCGACGCAGGGGTTTCCGGGA
>JARLGN010000157.1 GCA_031292775.1 Acidobacteriota bacterium
CGCATCATTTCCGCGAGTCCAGGGATTTCTTTCTCGATGACCGCGCGCGTCGCCACCGGGGTCAGTTCGCGCGGACCCTCTGCCGTGCCGCCCGCGGTGACGACGGCATCGCAATCATCCCCCTCTGTTTGGGCCTGCAACCTCTGCTGAATGATATCTAATTCGTCGGGTAGGATTTCGATGGCCACCACTTGCCATCCGCGCTTCTCCAGGACGTCGCGGACGGCGGGGCCAGACAAATCGGCGCGTTCGCCTCGTGAGGATGCGTCACTTAGCACCAGAATCTTTACGCGCAATGGTGTAGGCATCGGGAAAAGAGTTTAAAGGTTAAAACTTAAAGGGTAAAAGGTTATCCACCCGCCCTTTAGCCTTTATACTTTACCCTTCACACTTTAGCCTTTTATGCTTACTCCGCGTCGCGGTTGGCTTCGTCCATCATCCGCAGGCCTTCCATCATCAGGCCCTGGGTGGACATGGTGGTGGTGTGTTCGGGGGAATTTTTCTGGAAATCCACTTCCCAATCGCCATCCACCCAGGCCAGTATCTTGAAAACTGCGGGGTCGCCTTTCAAGTCGCCGCAAACGGCGTGGGTAACATTGCCTTCGCTGAAATAGAGCGTGCAAACCTCGCCGCCCGCGCGCAGCATCAGGGAGCAGGTTTTGCGGCCCTGTTCAAGAGTCTGCATCCAGTCAATCAAACTGATTTCACTGAGCTTCCCCTTGATGCCCGCGCCGCCGCCCTGTTTTTCCATGCGCTGCTGGAGCAATCGCGCCGTGATGCGACGGGCTTGCTGCAAAAGGTCGCGAGCAAAGAAGGGCTTGACGAAATAATCTTCCACGCCCTCCAGAACCATGCGCAGGCGTTCGTCAATCTCCTTTTGTGAGGCGAGGAAGATAAAGGGAATGTTCTGGGTTTCTTTGCGCGCCCGAAGTTTGTCAAAAAGCGCGCGGCCGTCCATAACCGGCATGGTGTAATCGGAAATAATCAAGTCCGGCTTGGTATCAATCGTCTTCATCAAAGCATCGGCGCCGTCCGTGGCGGTAACGATCTCGCCACACTTCTCCAGGGTCAGGCACATCAACTGGAGAATGGTCGGGTTGTCATCGACGACGAGGATTTTGATAGTTGACGACACGCGAAACCTTTCAAGAGGTGCTAGGCGGCGGTAGCAGGAAAGAGTTTAAAGGGTAAATTGTAAAGGGTAAAGGCTAAAGGACCAATCGAAGTACCCTTTACTCTTTATCCTTTACCCTTTCTCGCGCACGCCTCGCTTTGGCGTGATAGTGCCCGCTTCTGCCGCCGCTCTTTTCGAGCAGGCGGAGAGCGGAAATTTCGATACCGTGGTCAGCCGCCTTGCACATATCGTAAACAGTCAACGCCGCCACAGCCGCCGCGGTTAGGGCCTCCATTTCGACTCCGGTGGGGCCTGTCGTGCGAACTGAA
Source organism: Acidobacteriota bacterium (assembly GCA_031292775.1). Taxonomy (GTDB): domain Bacteria; phylum Acidobacteriota; class Terriglobia; order UBA7540; family UBA7540; genus Bog-366. The sequence continues at coordinate 1,444 of JARLGN010000157.1, forward strand.
GACGAAATCTCAACGCCATTCTTACAGAAATTCGCCTGAACATCAATATGACTCAATAGCAGAGGGTGGCAAAGAGGGATCAGCTCGGCGGTCCGCTTGGCCGCCGCAATTCCCGCCACGCGCGCAATCTCCAAGGGATCGCCCTTGGGATTGTGCCGGGCGGCGCGCAACGCAGCAGCGCTCATGATGACGCGGACACTCGCCACCGCCTCACGCAAGGTGTCGGGTTTGGAAGACACATCGACCATCTTGATGCGGCCAGCGGAATCGTAGTGACTGAGTTTCTTCGCCATATCGTTCAGTAGTGCCAGTCGGCAAGCAACCGAAAATCGAAAAACGAAACTCGAAATTCGATACGTGGTGCGATTTTCCAGTTTCGATTTTCGAGTTTCGATCTTCCTGCCTTGCCAATCGGCAATCGTCAATCTTTCGCCATCACATCCACCGAATCGCCCGCTGCCAACTCGGCTTGCTCGGGGTGTATGACAATAAAGCAATTGGCTGCGGCCACTCCCACCAGATCCCCTGAGCCCTGCCACCCTACAGAATTTACCACGGGCTCGCCGGATGAGGCTTCCACTCGCGCCGGCAGAAACGCGGTCAATCCGCTTGGTTGCTTAAAGGGCTTGCCCAAGCGTGCGCGGAGAAAGAGCGGTTGCTCAAATTTCGCGCCTCCCAGTACCGCGAGGGCGGGCCGCGCGAACAAGGCAAAAGTCACAAAGGTTGAAACAGGATTACCCGGCAAACCAAAGAAGAATTTGCCTGCCACACGCCCGAAAACGAGCGGCTTTCCCGGCCGCAGGGCCACACTTTGAAAATAAAATTCTGCGCCCAAACCGGCAAGGACTTGCTCCACAAAATCGTACTTCCCCACGGAAACCCCGCCGGTCAGCAGCAGCAAGTCCGTCTTCAACCCTTTCTGAATCAGTGAGCGCAAAGCTTCGGGCCGGTCGGGAGCGATCGCAAAGCAATGGGGATTCCCTCCTGCCGCGGTCACCTGGGCGGAAAGAGAGACGGCGTTGCTATTGCGAATCTGGAACCACTCAGGCTGCTGCTCAACCGGCACCACCTCATCACCGGTGGGAAGAATGGCTACCGATGGCCGCGCAAAAACGGGCACCTGCGATTTCCCCACCGTGGCGAGCAGGCCCAACTCTCCCGCACCCAACCGGCGGCCACGCGGCATGACGCACGTCCCCGCATGGACTTCACTTCCCTGCGGAACAACGTTCTCCCCGGCTCGAACCCCGCGTTGGATCGTTACCCTGTCATCGTGCAATTCCGTGTATTCCACCATCACCACGGCGTCCGCACCCGCGGGCAACGGCGCGCCGGTCATGATGGAGACGCACTCACCCGCACGGATGGAGCCCGTAAAGTGCCCTCCGGCGCGAATTTCCCCGCGCGCAAGCAACTCCACGGGAGGCGCGGCAATATCCTCCGCGCGCACGGCAAATCCGTCACGAATGGAACGGTGAAATGGCGGATAATCACGGTCCGCCACAACGTCCTCCGCCAGGACTCGGGTACGCGCCTCGGCCAGGGGCACCACTTCCGCCCCCAGCGTAAGGTCGGCCGCCGCCAACTTCTCTTTAACGATGTTTAACGCCTGTTCGAAGGAAAGCATCTTAGTTGTCTGTTGTCAGTTGTCAGTCGTCAGTTGCCAGTCAGCAGGTGCTAGGTGCTGGATTTCAGTTCGAACACCGTGCCCTTGGCCCCGGTGCTTCTATGTGCCCCCCGCTCTCCTGCAAGGGGGGGCTGGCTATTACTGACAACTGATTACTGACGACTGACAAGGGACTAAGGACAAATAACCGATTTATCCAGCCAGACGCACTGATCGCGCTGGGGCCCGGTTGATACCATGGCAACCTTCACTCCCACCTCATCGGCAAGGAATTTCAGGTAATCCTGAGCGCGCTCCGGCAGTTGCGACACCTCCTGGCTGCCGTAGGTGTGTTTTTGCCAGCCGGGAATGGTGCGATAGTGAACTTTCATTTGCTCCAAACTTTCGATTTCCGGTGGAAAATCCTTAAACCGCTTGCCCTTGAACTCGTATTCGACACCTACGGGAATTTCCGGCAGGGGGTCAAGAATATCAAGCTTGGTAATAATCAGCGCGGTCAGATGATTAATGCGAGCGCTGTAGCGCGCGACAGGAACGTCAAACCATCCGCAGCGGCGGGGGCGGCCGGTAACAGCACCGTACTCGCTTCCACGCTCGCGAATCTTTTCCCCTTCTGGGCCAAGAGCTTCGGTGGGGAAAGGTCCGCCGCCAACGCGCGTAGCGTAAGCCTTGGAAACACCGACAACAGCGTTGATTCGGGTCGGCCCCACGCCGGTGCCCGTGCAGGCTCCGCCCGCCGTCGAATTCGACGAGGTCACGAACGGATAGGTGCCGTGGTCGAGATCCAGCAGGGTGCCCTGGGCGCCTTCAAAAAGCACTCGCTTGCCTCGGTCCATATCGGTATTCAGGTAAACCGAGACGTCAGCGATGTAAGGCAGAACACCTTCACTCGCCTTTAGAAACTGGTTCGTCAGTTCCTCGGCATTCTGCGGAGGCGCGCCATACAGGGCGGCGTCAATGCGGTTCTTCTCCGCCACGATGGCATTACACTTTTCGCGAAACAAGGCAGGATCGCGTAAATCGCATATCCGCAAGCCCCGCCGTCCGGCCTTGTCTTCGTAGGCAGGTCCAATTCCCTTGGCCGTGGTTCCGATCTTCCCCACGCCACGCGCCGATTCCGCCGCCACCTCGTGCGCGCGGTGATAAGGCAGAATCAAATGCGCGCGGTCGCTGACCTTCAGCCGATGCCCGACGTTCGAGCCGGCAGCCTCCAGCTTACCGATCTCCTTCTGTAACGCCTCAGGATCCAACACCACGCCGTTTCCGATCGCGGCGGTCTTATCCGGACGAATGATCCCAGTGGGAAGAAGTTGCAGCACATATTTCTTCGTGCCCACCAAAACCGTATGACCGGCATTGGCGCCTCCCTGGTACCGGGCAACGACATCGAAGTGTTCCGCCAGGACGTCCACCACTTTGCCCTTGCCTTCGTCGCCCCACTGAACACCCACCACTACCACATTAGTTGACATTGCTTGCCTGCTTCTTCCTTTGGACGCAGTTGCGTCCTGTAATATTAACCCGAACGGCCCATAATTGGCAGGAGAATGAAGGGATATTGCCGAGCATTCAAGCGGCTCCACGGGCACGCGATGCCCAGCATGGAACCCCTGCGTTTCCCTGGATCTGAAAACCTCCACCCCACCTGCTGGAGGCCGGACCGGGTTGCCGCGAACCGGGGGAAACCTATTATACCTCGTGCCGGGGAACGCGAGCCGCGATCTGTCCTCGAGCGCCGAAACTGCGACGGTCGTCCAATCCGGGGGAAACTATCCGAGATACTTATCAATCATCTTGTTGATGGTCTCCTTGGGCACACTCCCCACCACCTGCTCCTGAATCTGACCGGCCTTGAACAGAAGGAGCGTGGGGATGCTGCGAATCCCGAACCTGCTGGCGACCATCTGATTTTCATCCACGTTCACTTTGCCGACCTTGGCGCGGCCGGCGTATTCCGCCGCAATCGCATCAACTGTAGGTGACATCATGCGGCAAGGCCCACACCAGGTCGCCCAGAAATCGACGAGCACGGGCTGGGGGGAATTCAACACGTCCTGCTCAAAACTCTGATCGCTAAACTCCAATGTATGACTTCCTGCCATTTTCTCAAAAACCTCCAAGGGTGGTGGAATTCCCGGAATGTACTATTTTCCGTGAGCTTAAGCTTTGGCCTTCAATAGAGTCTCATAAATCCGGGAGTAGACCTTGGCCGAAGTGGTCCACGAAAAATCTTTTTTCATGCCATTTTGGACGAGACGCTGCCACGTCTTGGGCGTGGCGTACGCTTCCAAAGCGGCATGAATCGTGGCCAGCAGCGCTTGGGGAGAATACTCCTGAAATTTGAAACCCGTGCCGGACTTGCCATCGAAAGGCTCAATGGTGTCGTCCAAACCACCGGTGGCCCGCACAACGGGCACCGATCCATACTTCAGGCTGTAAATCTGGTTGAGCCCGCAAGGCTCGTAGCGCGAGGGCATCAGGAACATGTCGGAGCCGGCTTCAATCTGATGGGCCAAGGCGTTGTCGTAAGCGATTTTCACCAGGAACTTATCCGGATATTTCGCCGCCATGGTCCGGAACAACTCCTCGTGCGCGGGCTCACCCGTGCCCAGCGCCACAACGTAGAGATCGAGCGCCGCCAATTGCTCGGCAATGGTGGCAATCAGGTCAAATCCCTTTTGCGAAGCAAATCGCGAAACAATGCCAATCACCGGCCGATGGAGCAATGGGGTCCGTGCGCCCATCTTCTCCAGCAGGTCCTGCTTGCAGGCTTCCTTGCCTTTCAAATTGACGGGGGTGTAATTCGCGGCCAACAGCTTGTCGGTGGCGGGGTCCCACGCCTCATAGTCCACGCCGTTCACAATCCCCTGAAGGTGGCTTGCCCGCGAATGCAGTACGCCCTCCAACCCATAACCAAATTCCGCAGTCTGGATTTCCTCGGCGTACTTGCGGCTCACCGTGGTGATGAAATCCGAGAAGATGATCCCTCCCTTCAGGAGGTTCACCATTCCGTAGTACTCCAGCGCCTCAACCGTAAACAGGCCGGCGTGCAATGAGATCTGGGGCAGAAGATGAGGCAGGAAAAGACCCTGGTAGCCCAGGTTATGCACGGTAAACAGCACCGACGTCTTGCCAAAATAGCGGTCTTCCTGATAAAGATTGCGCAAATAGACGGGTACCAGCGCAGTCTGCCAATCGTGACAATGAATGATATCGGGGGGAGTGGCGCCATGTTTCAGCAGCTCCAACGCTGCCAGTGAAAATGCCGCAAAACGGTGCGCGTTGTCAGGATAGTCTTCACCCTTCTGTTGATAAAGGCCGTCACGGTCAAAATACTCAGGGCAATCAATAAGGTAGGTTTGAACCTGATGGGCACGGCCGGCGTCCTGCACCGCCGCGAACTTGTATCCCAACCCGAGTGGCAGTGTCAGACTTTGGGCGTGCGGCACGCTGGAGCCCTTGGGAGTGGATCGATAGCGTGGCAGAATGACTTCCACCTCATGTCCCAGCGCGGCAAGCGCCTTGGGGAGGGATCCGACAACATCTGCCAATCCACCGGTCTTGGAAAACGGTACGCCTTCAGATGCGACGAAAGCAACTTTCACGCCGCCTCTCCTTTCGTGAGGATGCAGAAATCAAACCTCGTAACGTTAGAGGATGCCCCCTGCAAAGTCAAGGTCTCTCGGCCCGTGTTATGATGCAATGCGGACAAGGCGGCAGCCTACATGGCGCGCTGCGCTGCCAAGCCACGATGAGGAATTCGCGCGAGAGGTACATCACACCGTTCCCCAGCTCAGGTGCGGAGGAAGCGATGAAAAAAGCCCTTCTGGCGACAATTCTTCCCTTCATGTTTTTGTCGTTGAGTTGTCTGGCGGCAGCCCAAGCCGACTCTCCCAGCCTGGATGCTGAACTGATTGAAGCCGCCACCAATGGCGACACGGCGGCGGTGCAGCAACTTCTGCAAGAAGGCGCCAACATCGAGTTCATCGACATCGACGGCAAGACAGCACTTATGAAGGCGGCCACCCACAGCCACATCGAAGCGGTGAAGGTACTCCTGGATAAGGGCGCCAACACCGAGGCCAAGGACAGCCAAGGCCTTACAGCGCTGATCTGGGCGGCCCTCGAGGCCAAGGCGGAGGTGGTAAATCTGCTGTTGGACAATGGCGCCAACATCGAGGCCAAAACCGCATACAACAACACAGCGTTGCAATGGGCGGCCTACCACGGCAAGATCGAGGTGGTGAGGTTGCTGTTGGCGAAGGGCGCCAACCTTGAGGATCAGGACAACGAAGGCCGGACGGCTCTGCTCTGGGCGGCACGTGGGGGGCATTCCGAGGTGGTGAAACTGCTCCTGGATAAAGGCGCCAAGATTGGGGCGGAGGACCGCTTTCGCGGAACGCAACTGGTCCCGGCAGCCGACAAGGGTGAGACTGGCACCGTGAGGCTGTTGCTTGAGGAGGGCGTCCCCGCCAAAGCCAAAGACGAGGCGCTACTCGCAGCGGCCCGCGCCGGCCATCCCGAAGCAGTGGAGCTACTCCTGGACAAAGGGGCTAACATCGAGGCCAACGACAATGGCACGGCACTGCAATGGGCGGTGGGCGAGGGCTATACCGAGGTGGTAAGACTACTGCTGGATAAAGGCGCCAACCTCCAGGCAAGGGACCAGCGCGGCGACACCCTGCTGCACATGGCGGCATCCGGGGGGTACGCCGAGGTGGCAAAACTGCTGCTGGAAAAAGACGCCAATATCGAGGCGAAGGACAACGGCGGCCACACCGCCCTGCATCTGGCGGCCTGGGAGCATCATACCGAGGTGGCAAATTTGCTGCTGGATGAAGGCGCCAATATCGATGCCAGGGACAACACTGGCAAGACGCCCCTACACATGGCGGCGCCAGGGGACCAAGTCGAGATTGTGAAGCTACTGCTGGAAAGAGGCGCTAACGTCAAAGCCAAAGACGACAAGGGCAAGACAGCACTGGATTTGGCACTCGCTTCCGACTTGCCCCATCCCGAAGTTGTAAAGCTGCTTCGGGAGAGAAATGCCAAATAGGGCAGGCGGGGCGCGGATTGAGGATTTGGGATTAGGCCGCCCCCTACCATGCTCTCGCCCGCTCAGGGCTCGTGTTATGATGCAACGCAGAAGAGGGAGAATCCAAAATCCAAAAGCTAAAAACCAAAAGCACCCGCCATCCCCCGAAACTCGGCCAGCATTTTCTTCATGACCACGGGTACCGGAATCGGATTCTGGAAGAACTTTCCGTGCAGGCCGGGGATGTGGTCATTGAAATCGGCCCGGGACGTGGCGCCATGACCGGGCTGTTGGCCAAGCGCGCGCGCCGGGTCATCGCCATCGAAATTGACAGGCAACTCGCACAGGGACTTCAGGAGGAATTCCAACATGAGCCTTGCGTAGAGATCATCACCGCGGATGTCCTTCGCGTCGATATTGCCGCCCTTTGCCAAAAGGAAGGCGTGGCACAGGCTTTTGTTTTCGGCAACCTCCCCTACTACATCACTTCCCCCATCCTCCATCACCTGTTTGCCCAACGAAACTGCATCCGCTCCATGGGACTGCTGATGCAACGCGAGGTGGCCGAGCGCCTTACGGCGGTGCCGGGTACGCGCGACTACGGATACTTGACCATTGCCGCACAAATCTACTCGCGGCCGGAAATTACCGTGGCCGTTCCACCCGGAGCCTTCTCCCCCGCCCCCAAAGTGCATTCGGCGCTGGTGACATTTCAAATGAAGGCGAAGTTCGACGCGTGGACGCAGTCGACATACGACAAATTCCAGGAATTCGTAAAACGCTGCTTTGCCCAAAAACGAAAAAATCTGCTCAATAATCTTGGGGGAATCTATCCCCGGACCCAACTCCTGAAGGCGCTCGAGGAGGCTGGCAAATCCACTAATTTGCGAGCGGAGCAGATCTCCCTGGAAGAGCTTGCGGACGTTTTCGAAAGGCTAACAGCGTCTGGGATGTAGCGTCGGGTTTACCCCGCCATTCATCCAACGATTTCGATTAACGGTGGCGGCGTAAAGCCGCCGCTACACGTTCATCAGACAATTAGAACAGACCCCCCGTATACTTCTTATAGAGGGCGATGATCTCAGGGTTCTTCGGGTCAAGCTGGTAAGCAGTGTAAATTTCCTTCACCGCCTCGGGCAGGCTGTTTTGCTCAATAAGCAGCGCGCCCAGGTTTGCGTGGGCCATGGCGTACTTGGGGTCCAAGCGGATGGCTTCCCGATACTCCGCCTCTGCCCCGGTGTTGTCGCCTTGGTGGTTGAGCAAGACCCCGAGTTGGTTGTGGTAGTACTGAATGGAAGGATCCAGGCGAACCGCCTCCCGCGCCTCCTTGACGCCCCCGGGGATATCCCCAGATCCTCCCAATCCCGCTCCCAGCAGGAAGTGGGCGAAAGAGTTCCCGGGATCAAGGCGGATGGTTTCGCGATACTCGTCCATTGCTTCCGGCATTTTCTTTTGGATGGCTAAAATCAGACCATTCAGCAGGTGCGGCGTGGGGGTATTGGGATTGATGTGCATGGCATTTTGCACCTCGGCGGTCCCGCCCGCCAAGTCACCTTTATTCACGAGCGCGTAACCCAAATTGGAGTGGGCCACCACGGAATCGGGCTGCAATCGCAAAGCTTGACGATACTCAAAGATGGCACCGTCCCAATCTCCCTTGGCTGAGATGGCATTGGCGTAATCATTGTGGGGAAACCAGGTGTAGGGATCCAAGCTGATGGATTGGCGAAATTCAGCGATAGCGCCATCCGCATCTTTCTTTTCCCATAGGAGGATGTCGGCACTCGCGTAATGGCCGGCGGCAGTGTCCGGCGCCATCTCGGCGGTTTGGTGCAGTTCCTTCATCGAGCCGGGAAGGTCATGCACGTTGTAAAGCGAAGCTCCCAGAATATTCCGCGCTTGCAGGTCGTGGGGATTCAGGCGCAGGGCCGTGCGCAATTCGGGAATGGCCGTGGCGGGATCACCACGCAAGCTGATCGCCAGGCCTAAAGCGCCGTGAGCCTCCGCGGATTGCGGGTCCACACGGATGGCCTCGCGATATTCTGCCAGCGCCTCATCCCATTTCTCCTGTTTTGCGAGAGCCCGGCCCAGGCCTACGTGCAGGGTGCTGTTGTGGGATTGAATGGCCAGGGCGGCGCGATATTCCTGTTCGGCTTGGGAGTAGGATTCCAGCTTTTCCAGTTCCAAGGCCCGGGAGAAGTGCTGTTCCACCTGCAAATCCGCCGTGGAATGCTGCCCCGTAACGGGGTGAGAGCCGGATCGATGAACCTCGCGCAAAACCGCGAGCAGGTCATCCTTGCCACCGGCAGCCCGAACCTTCTTCAGGAAATCCTCCTGCGGGTCGAAATCTACGCCGTTTTGCTTAACCAGATTCGTTACGCTTTGGCTGGGATTGTAGTTGTTTAACAGAAACAGAATATCGTCGTGTGTCAGCGGTCTGCTGGCAGGGCGCGGAAATGCCGCGACGCCCAAGCTTGTTGCCAGCAGAATGATAATCGCCCACTTAGCCCTTGCCACGTGCGCCTCCTTGGTTTCTGCGGAAACTTTGGATTTGCCCAAAGCATACGCTGGAAGAACAATGGATACAAGGCTCTCTAACCCCAATGATCTTCACTTAAGCTGCCTAGTTCCAACCCGCCCCCCTCACCCCCGGCCCCTCTCCCCCAAAGGGGCGAGGGGAGAGGTAATTTGAATCTACTTCCCTCGCCCCCTCGGGGGAGAGGGTGGACCGCATCCGGCGCTTTCATCAGTCCGTCAGCCGACGGAGACGGGTGAGGGGGTCACCCTGTAACGAATTACCACCCAATGCCCTACCCATTAATTGAACAGCGTGGAGCTACGTCGACTGAAATCCTTGCAGCACGGCGCGAAAATAACCCAATGCAAAAGCCATGCCGGCATGCCAGGGAGCCCCGCAGTCCATTTGTGGAGTGTGGTCGGGAATAATGACGCCGTCAAAGTGATTCTGTTGCAGGATTTCCAGCACGCGCAATGCATTGACGTCGCCATCGTCGATGAACGTCTCCCGATAGTGTGGCGCCTTGCCGTTGACATTACGCATGTGGACATAAGCCAATTTTCCCTGACGGCTGTACTGGTCCACAACTTCGTAAATATTCCCTTCCGTCATTTCCGCGAGCGTGCCCACACAGAATTCCAACGCGTTTCGCGGGCTCGGCTTCAAGTCGATCAGCTTTTGGTACAGCCGGGGCTGGTACACCAACCTTGGCTGCTGGCGCAGCACTGGCAGGGGGGGATCGTCAGGATGAGCGGCAAGCGTCACGCCCGCTTCCTCTGCCACCGGCACCACCGCTTCCAGAAAATCCGCCAGTCGCTGCCACAATTGCTCGGAGGTAATCGAAGGAACGTTTCCGGGAGGCGCGTCAGGGTCGTAAACCATGTTCCAAATCGAACCATTGGGAATAGGCGTGTCGTCCGTGCCATTCATACCCACGGAAACCGCGCCTCCGCGGGCGAAGGGTCCCTGAATTCTTCCCGCCACGCCGGGAAGGGAAAAGTTGTACCCCAATACCGGAATGCCCGCCCGCCCCATATTGCGGACAATGGTTTTTACGTTTTCCAGGTGCTGCGCCTTCTTGGGACCATCCAAAAGCACATCGTGCCAGTGGGCCGGATCGAGATTCTCAATGGCGTGCCATTCCAGACCGTAGGAATTGATCTCCTGCTTCAGCGCCGACAGCTCTTCATAACTCCAAAGTCTGTTCGGATCGCCCGCGCGGCCCCACCCGGATTTGCTGCCCACCGGCTGGTTTTGCAGATCCCCTCCGCCCTGGTGAAAGTAGTCCACGAGATGAACAATGACATGCGTGCAGCCGCACTGCCGCGCAAAGCGGAAGTTCTCCGGTGTCAGCATGTGCCGGTACAGCCCTAAACCTAACTTCATGGAGAATCGCCCTCCCTGAACTGATTTTGGATTTTAGATTTTGGATTTTGGATTCGAAACCACCCATCGAGTATCCCGGTTCGATCCCAAAATGAGCACCCACACATTACCGTATATAGACTAACTCAATTCCCGATCCAGGATGGGATTTTGGTTCCGGGGAAGTGGCTGGGAGCATTCCCCCTTGCTTCCTTTTCTTCTTGACAAGGCAATCACGTTAGGCTAGAGTCATTAGGAAGATTCGAGGCCAGTTACGTATTGGGCGTTCTGGCAGGCGGTTAGCATGCACGATGGTCGAGGATGAGGCAGGTCGATAAATTGTACTAACTGCATCTGGACTTTCTGCCTTAGATGGACAAAGTGCCCCAAGCTGATAACTTACTGAAAATAAAGGCTCACAACACCGTTTTTCCCCATCCCAAAGCTGAGAACATACTGAAAACAAATCCCGTTACAAGAAAACCTGACAAAGCTGAAAATGGGATGCAAATTGTCCGAACGATGGGACGCCAAGATGTCGCCATCGGAGGCCTGATCCCCCCTGCGGCCCTTGTCGCGAGCTCAATGAAATGGCCGATGCGGCTTCGGTTAAGGTCCAAGTTTTCAGGTTGATGCTTACGAGCCAACGGTGCTGTGAGCTGAATCCAAAATCTAAAATCCAAAATTGTCCCACTGCCAGCACTTGTCAAGATTGTGTGTTAGCATTAGAGAGATTAATAGGAGGCACGTATTCCATCGCTAAGTCATAAGTTTAAGGCTATTCCGCTCGGCGGCCTGGGCGAATTCGGGATGAACATGATGGCGTATGAATTTGATGATGACGTCATCATCGTCGATTGCGGCGTTATGTTTCCCGACGCAGAGCTGCTGGGCGTTGACATTGTCATTCCCGACCTCAGTTACGTCCGCGCCAATCGCGAGCGCATCCGCGCCGTGCTGCTGACGCATGGCCACGAAGACCATATTGGCGGTCTTCCCTTTTTGCTGGAAGAAATTGATGTGCCGGTTTACGGCTCGGCTTTCACGCTGGCACTGGCGCATTCAAAGCTGGTCGAACACGACCTGGCCGAAAGCACCGTGTTGCGGGAGATGCAGCCCGGCAAGCCCTTCCAGGTGGGCCCCTTCCACGTGGAGTTCATTCACCTGACGCACAGCATCATTCAGGCCGGCGCGCTGGCCATCACCACGCCGCTGGGCACGATCATTCACACGGGCGATTTCAAATTTGACCCCACCCCCACCGACCAGCATGTCAGCGATCTGCACACGCTCGCTGACTACGGACGGAAAGGCGTGCTGGCATTGTTCGCCGATTCCACCAATGTGGAACGCCCGGGCCTTACGCCCTCGGAGCGTGCCGTCCGCCAGCGCCTGTCACACATTATTGGCGACGCCAAGGGGCGCGTGTTGATCTCCTGCTTTGCCACCTCCATGCATCGGCTGCAAATCGTCACGGATCTGGCGTACGAAGCAGGCCGCAAGATCTGCTTTGTGGGCCGGAGCATGTTCAAGAACTCCGAGATTGCGATGCAGATGGGCAAGCTGAATGTGCCGCCCGGCATGCTGGTGCAACCACAGGATCTGCGCAAACTCCCCCGTGAACAGGTTGCCGTGGTTATCGCCGGCAGCCAGGGTGAGCCGATGTCGGCCATGGCCCGCGTGTCGGTATCAAACCACCGTTGGGTTACGGTTGATCCCGGCGATGAAGTGGTGCTGAGCGCCCGGGTGATTCCCGGCAACGAGAAGCCCATCTTCCGCATGCTCGATCATCTCTACCGGCGCGGGGCGCACGTACACTATCACGATGGCAGCCAGCCCCCCGTCCACGTCTCCGGCCATGGCAGCGCGGAAGAATTGAAGCTGATGCTGAACATCGTCCGGCCCAAGTACTTTGTGCCGGTCCATGGTGAGTACCGGCAACTCTTCCGGCACATGGAAATGGCCAAGGAGCTGGCAGCGGTTTCACAGGAAATTTTCCTGCTGGAAACCGGCGACGTCCTGGAGTTTGATGAGCAAGGCGCGCGCCGCGAGGGCCGCGTAAAGGTGGGCCGCATCTGCATTGATGGCGGCACCCTGGACGAAGTGGAAGAGATCATTCTCAAAGAGCGCCGTCACATTTCCGAAGACGGCATCGTGATCCCAATCCTCGCCATTAATGAGCACACGGGCATTCTGGGAGCCCCGCCGGAAATCGTCTCCCGCGGATTCGTACCCCTTGATGAAGCGCCCGACCTCGTTGAGAGCGCGCGGGAAGTCATCATGCGCACCATTTCGAAATCCAACCTTGAGGAAGTCGCTGACTGGGGTGTAATCAAGGAGAAAATCCGCACCGCCCTGAGGAAACATTTCAATGAGGAAACAGGCAAGCGCCCAATGATCTTGCCGGTCATCATGGAAGTTTGATCGGGTCATCGGTCCATTGGGTCATTGATCCATTGATAGAGCTGCCCATCATTATTCTTGCTTTTCAAATGACCCGATGAACCGATGAATCAATGACCTGTTTTTTTGAAACCAACATCAAAAAGCGCCCAAACCGAGGAGTCCCATGCCTCTTTACCAAGCCATCGTTCTCGCCATTGTGCAAGGCCTGACGGAGTTTCTTCCAGTTTCAAGCACGGCGCACTTATGGATAATTCCTTGGATCTTAAAGTGGAACGACCCCGGTCTGACATTTGATGTGGCGCTGCATGCGGGAACCCTGGCGGCAGTGCTTCTCTTTTTCTGGCGCTATTGGCTGGAAATGATCAAGATGGTGTTGGGAATCAGCGGGGGCGGTGCCCCTGCCAAGGCCGGGTCAGTAGCCCTGCTCGGTGAGAACCGGCAACTGTTCTGGTTCCTTGTCATCGCCACGATTCCGGGAGGAATCGCGGGGTGGCTGTTTGAGCGCGCCGCAGACGAAAAACTGCGCTCCCCTTTCATCATCGGAACGGCCCTGATTGTCGTGGGCTTGGTGATGTGGGCGGGCGAACGGGTAAGAGGCGAAAGCCATAATCTTGGCCAGGTCGGGCTGCTGGATTCCATCATCGTTGGCGTGGCCCAGGCGTTTGCCGTCATTCCCGGTGTTTCGCGCTCGGGCTCCACCATGACAGCGGGTCTTTTCCGGGGCATGAACCGCGAGACGGCAGCACGCTTCTCCTTCCTTCTCTCGACACCCCTCATCGCCGGTGCCTGCCTCAAGAAAGGGTGGGAGATCCACCATGCCGGGATGCCCGCTGACATGCGCATGCCCTTCCTGCTCGGAATCATCGTTTCGGCAGTGATGGGGTATGCCGTCATCGCCATGTTAATCCGCTATTTGGAGCGCCGAACCTTCGCCGTTTTCGTTGTTTACCGGGTCATCTTGGGCGTGATATTATTGGCGGTTGGATGGGGATTGCGTCACTAAGAAGAGCAGTGACAAGTGACAAGTGGCGAGCAAGCAAGAATAATCTTCCCCGCCAGGCAAGATTGTTGTTGCTCGCCAGTAGTCACTTGTCAGTGGCCTCTTTAGCGCCGGCTCGATAAAGAACAGTGAAAGGCAACAAGTAACGGGGAAGAGCAATCGTTTCGCTGAGTGGCGGAGTGGTTTGCTTGTCACCTGTCACTGGTTACTCGTCGCTGCTTTTGAAAGTGAGGCAACCCATGGGAAGCCCGTCGCCGGCATCATCCTCGAAAACCAAAGAAACAAGCTCCAAGACTTCAAAAGGTTCGCTGCTGGACTCGCGGCGTCTTTACGAGTTGATGGGTCTGCTCACAAGCGTGGCAGGCTTGCTGATCCTGCTTAGC
>JARLGN010000003.1 GCA_031292775.1 Acidobacteriota bacterium
CGGCACATGCAGCGAGTTCCCGCACCAGCGGTTCCGTTTTAAGAATGGAGGAGCCCGGCAACCACCGAATGGGGAATTCCACCTCCGGCCGCGAGGGGAAGAGTTGCGGCGCGGAGGCACACACGCCATCGAACCACGTGTGGAATTCGCGGTCGACCTCGTCCCGATCCTCGCCCGGCATCAATTGCCAGAACATTTCAACCTTGCACGTCTCCGGCACGGTAACGGGTTCCTTCGTACCCCATGGACCAGTGATAACTTTGGTAATTGAAACCGGCACGGGATCGCCGGAGTCAGCGTAAAGCTCGTGGACAACAGCCTTGGCGCGCCGCTGCCCGGCGAACTCATGGACCTTGACCAGGAGATGCCGCAACTGGTCAATGACTCCGCCGGGAAAGTTGCCTTCGGTTAGGACGCCTCCCGCGGCGCTTAGTCTAATGTGCACGGTCCGACCACCCCGCTGAGCAGGGCATACGCGCAGGAAGGAGGGCTCAGAAATAACCGCCGCATCCGCGTTGAACCCCTTCAGGCGCCCGGCCAGCGTGCCATTTACACCGCCGAATTCCTCGTCCACGATGGTTTCAAAGACCAAATCACCGCGCAGTTCAATTCCCAGTGCGCGCAGTGCCTCGATGACGAATAGGTTCGTGCCGACACCGCCTTTCATGTCATTCGAGCCGCGCCCGTAAAGGCGGTTGCCATCCACCTCGCCGCCAAAGGGATCGCGGGTCCAGGGCTGCGATCCGCGTGGCACGGTATCGATATGCCCCGAGAGCACCAGCGAGCGTCCACCACCCCTTCCCTTCTTCCGCGCGCCGACATTGGGCCGGTGCTCATAGTTGCGCCCCGATCCGTATAGAGGATGCGTCTTCAACCCCGGAACCTCGCTGAGCGCATAGAGAGTTGGGGCCAGTTCCTGTTTGCGCAGGAATTCCGCCACGTACTGCTGGCAAGCTTCTTCCGCTCCACCAGGCGGAGTGTTCTCCGAAGGAATGCGCACGAGGTCCCGAACAATCTCGAGCAAACGGTCGCGGTGCGTTTCCACGTAAGTGGTGAGTTGTTTTTCGAGTGTTGAATCCAGAGGCATAGAGGAAATTCCTCCTGTTTCAGATTTTCATCGTGCGAGGAGGATTGCGAAATCCCCGGGTAAGGCCGGCCAGATAGATCACTCCGAGTCCCAGCCAAACGAATCCCACATACTTCGCCTTGGTGGAAAGATTGATCCAGAGGTATACGCAAGTAATGGTTCCGAATAAGGGAAAGATCAAATTAGTGAACACGGCGAGGCCTGAGCGCAACTTCCGGCGAAAGTAGTAGTGCCGGATGACGCTGAGATTGACCAGGATGAATCCCACAAAGGCTCCAAAGTTCAGCAATTCCACGGCGAGTTCGAAATGGATCAGCAATGAACCCAGCAACGTAACCGCGGCCATCAGGTAAATCGCGCGAGTGGGAGTGGAGTAGCGCGGGCTGACATAGGCAAAGATGGAGCGTGAAATGACGCCGTCCCGGCCCATCCCAAAAAGTAAACGCGAAGCCCCTGCTTGGCCGGTTAGCGCGCTTGCCAACCCCGCAACCAGGAGCACAAAGGTGATGAACCCGAACATCCACGCGCCGCCAAGTAGCCTGCTGATATCGAGAATGGCGGTTTCATCCTGGGGAAAGGAGTTGTAATTCGGCCAGACCAGCGCCGCCAGATAAACCGTAGCGAAGCAAAAAACCGTTTGGATCAGGCAAACCGATACGGTGGCGATGGCAATGTTCCGCTCCGGATTCTGCGTGTCTTCCGCCAGCGTCGAAACAGCGTCAAAGCCGATGTAGGAAAGTGCTGCTACGCCCGCGCCGAGCATCAGTGGGCGCATGATGAACGTTCCCCGGTTGAAAACGGCAGTCCCCACGAACAATCCGCCCCAGCCGTGTTGGTGCACCACGTAAAATGCCGCCAGGAAAACGAACAGCACTGCGGAGAAAGTCATAACAATCATCATCCAGCGGCTGGCATGCGCGGTCATTTGGATACCGCGAACATTGATGACGGTGATCGAAACCGTGAAAAGCACTGCCCACACTGCATAGGGCACCACGGGAAGAAGCCGGGCCGCCGTAAGGCCTGCATACACGACACTGAGGAGGGGGATCAGAAAGTAATCGAGAATCATCGCCCACCCCGCCAGGAATCCCACATGTTCGTTTAGAGAGCGTTGTGCGTAAGTGTAGGTCGAGCCTGCGGCGGGAAAGGCTCCGGCCATTTTTCCGTAACTGGCCGCCGTAAACAGCATCGCCACCATGGCCACCAGGTAAGCCAAGGCGGCATGGCCGTGGGAAATCTTCTGGACGATCCCGTAAACAGGGTACGGCGCCGTGGGGGTGAGGATGACCAACCCGTAAAGGATGAGGTCGCGCAGGGATAGGACACGTTTAAACTCCGGTTTGTACCCCAGCGCTTCGAGTGTTGCGTCGCCAACCTGATCAGCCATGAAAAAGAGTCCAATCCTTTTGGAAAAATTCCCCGTGTCTTGCCGCTGCGGTCATGGCATCGTCGGTGGAACCTGCGTTGCCTTCCATTCGAGCCGGCCCGTCCGCTGCGGCATTTTATGGTCCTTGGCAAAACGGTTTCGGACCGTCAATACCTGCTGCGCCCAATCGTCCAGCGGATAAAGCAGTTCGCGATAAATCAGGTAAGTCATATCCACGGTGCGGACGGGCTGATGGTCTTTAACGTCGTCAACCTGGTTAAAGTAACGCCGCCCGTTGGCTCTCTCGACGCGCGGAAACCAACTTTGGTACCAGGTGGAAGTAATCTCATCAAGCGTTCGGTTGCGCTGTAGCCGGATAGTCTCAGCAAGGTCAAGTGCTCGATCAAGGGCCTGTAATGATGCGCTGGCATTCGATGTGTGGGCAGCAGCTTCTGCCGATTTCAACTCCTCATCGATCTTCGCGAGACCCTGGAGCATGTGCAGATTCTGCCGGCAGAGAGAGGCAACGGAGAGAAATACTTCCAAGTTGTGCCGGTTAAATTCTGCGCGCTGGATATTCTCGTGCAACAGATCCAGCAACTGATCGTTTTGCGCCAAGTACTCGCCCGTCAGTTCCAGGCGACGGCGATTTTCCATCCGCCAGTCAGCTCTCAAATGCAGCGATTCCGGTGAGGGCACAGGTAGCGGTGGCAAGTGCTGATCGAGCGCGGGGCGGCCGGGATGGAAGACGCGATCGGAATCGCCAAAGATGGGGGTTCGCGCGTTTGATGGTCCGGTCTCCCAACTGTCGTCCCAGAACTGGGCTTGTTCGCTCATAAGCTGATAAATGCGGCCCATGTTCACGACTCGTGGGCCGTAAAAGAGCTGGTAAAAAGTGTTCATCAACTCCGGTGCGGAAATGAGATTGTGATTCCAAGCCGCCGCCGATCCCGTGGCGTAACCCAGCCAGAAAGTTTCCGGATGCAATCCCGCGTCAGCCCAGCCAGCAATGAACGCGCCCATCAGGTCTGCCCCAGGAGATTTGGGATAGTTGGCAATTGTTGGCGAAAGGGCTCCAATCGACGAGTGGTCAATTTGTCCGACCATACCCTCCACTCTTCCCTCAGTATCCTGCTGCGGGTGGAGTCGCCGGGACGATGGCAGTAAGTAATAATCAGGAAACCAGCGCTCTTCGCCCTGCGTGGAGGTGTAAATCATTTGGCGAATTCCGTGGGCCCGGAAAACCGGGTCGAAGTCCGGCCCATAGACTTCTCCGTTCACAAGGTATGACGGCAGCGCCTGGATGTCGTCCGGTTTGAGAGGATATTCGCCCCAGAAGATCACCGTGCGCCCGTGGTCGTGAAGATAGGCCGCCGTTTTGGTAACGAACTCTGCCAGCAACTTTCCGACGCTGCCCAATTGCTTCGCGCGATCCGCTTCATCGCATTGAGCGTTCTTGGCCAATCCCACGTAATACGGTTCATCGGTTGAGAGCGCAAAATACTTACTGCCCTTATTGGCTTCCAGCAGATCGTCGAACATGCCATAAAACAGTTTGTAGGTATCCGGGTTGGTGGCGCAGAACTCGTAATTGCTTTCGGGATATTCCCGCAGAGTCGAGTACTCCGGATGTTTCAGGATGAATGCGTCATGCGCCGGACCGTCGAGATAAGGGATCACCTGAACGTAATAACGCCGGCCGAAGTCCGTCAACTCCTGCAATTCAGCGGGAGAGAGGGCATAGGGTTCGACGATGGACGCCGCGCTCTTGTATTGGAAATGTCCTTCCAGTTTGATCGAAAACCCGTTGATTTTGTAAAACGCGGCTTGGCGGATGGCCGCTTTGAGCACGTCCATGTGCTCCAGGTGGTGTGCGTCATCCCAGTAAATAACGCGCAATTGCAAGTTGGGCCAATCGGTGATGTCCGCGGCAGGCAGGCGGAATTCCCCATCCTGGAAATGAATTAATTGGATAAGCGTTTCGACGCCATAGAAGAGCCCGGCGGAAGCATTCGCGCATATTTTAATGCTCTGCGGCTTGAGCTTCAGAACGTAGGCTTGCTCGGATAACGCCGCGCGGTCGCGGTCGGTCGAGGCACCGATGGCGGCGCAACCAGGAGCAATGACGAGTTGTATTTCTCCCGGAGCAGTACCGGGCCCCGTGGCGTCTGCCAACTTAACCCCGTAGCGGCTGGCAAGATCCTCACGCAAAGTCAACACCGCCACGTCATCAGCATTAACTCCTATAAGACCCAACTTCCAGCCACTCGTGAGGGGGAAATCTGTCCCTGTGAAGGTTACGCTTTGCGGCGTCGGCAGAACCGAGTAACCTCGGGCAAAAAGTGGGCTGACAGCCAAGGCGCGGGGAGCGGTCACCATGACAAGCAGAATCAAAACGGACATGACCCCACGCCCGAGCTTCCGTGCTTCCAAGCCGAAGGGCAACATGGCTCCATCCTTTTGAGGAGAAACGCTCATTCTTGACGCTACGGCAGAACTGATGGTGGGCAAAATAACCGCGGCGCGCCGGGGTCAGCCCAGAACTTCTCGAAGTTAAAGGACCCACGAGGAAGTGGGGAAGCTTCCGCCCTTTTGCTTTTTAAGCGAAGTGCGAAAGGTTGTCAAGAGGTTCTTTGACTTCTTTCGAATTATTTCGTTTTACTGCGGGCGTAAGGCCAGAGAACGTTGTTGGGAGATTTTAGAATTCTCTGCCCCGAGCCCGACTGCATTGCAATGCCGTAAAACCTTGTTCTTTTAGCAATACTCTCCGCGCGTTTTGTTGGGCCGAACGGCGTTCGGCCCCCATGCGACGTGCCCCGGGCGTCCCGCCCGTGCTCGGGCATGGCTAGGGTGGCCATGGCACGCATCTGGTTGCGGCCTCGCGCCCTGCACTCCCGCCGGCAAAACTCCCGCTTGCGGAGTTTCCGCCCGCGACGCATGATGAACTCTATTCATTTCCCCGAGGATGTGACCGTGCAACGATTCAACCCGTTTTTCGTTTTCATCATGTCGTTTATCCTGGCCATCGCCGCTTTGGGCCTCCCGCCGGAGCAGCCGCGTAAAACTTCCATTGCAATTAGCAACGGGGGCAACGAAATCCGTCTGGTAACGCCAGGTCTCACACGAACAATACGCATCGATGGCCGCGGGGTTGCGACCACCAGCCTCAAAGTGCCCGGTGGGGAATTGCTGCGTCAACCCGGCCACGAATTCGGTCTGCAATTCCAATTCGCATCTCCCAACCGCAAGCCCCAGGGCCTGAAGCCCGGTGAGGGCGGTTCGATTAACTCCACCGCCACCTTTCACAGTGGCGGTACCGACACGCTCGATGTAACCGGGCTTGGCGGCCCTATTGATGAAGGCGTGCGCTGGGTAAATCCCGTAACGCTTCAGGGCGACGTAAGCCGCGAGAACCTGGAACCGTTCACTGCCACCGTCACGCAACCCAAAGATGGGACGACGCGAGTCACGCTGCGGGCTCCAGCATCCGCGCATGGACCGTTGGCCGGGGTTTCCGTGACTCTGGTCTATGAGGTCTACGCAGGATTTCCGGTGGTTCGCAAGTGGATGGAAATTCGCAACGGCAGCAAGAACTGGATGAAGATTGACCACATGCTGATCGACGATGTGGATATCGCGGCGCCATTCGACCTGCGCTCACCTCTAACTCCAGCCGAGCGTGGCGCGGGTTCCAGCCTGGTGGCGATGGCGAATCACGAAGGAACAGCGGGAGTGATTGCAGCCAGCGAAGTTCCGTCCGCGCTACGCCGCATCACTGACAGCGGGGCGATGGGTTACACCGATGAACTTTTCGAATGGGTGCTGGGCCCGAACGAAACCTTTACCTCCGAGCCCGTCTTCTTTTTCGGCTTTTCCGGAAAGACCCAACAACTGCAATCCGGCGCATCGATAGCACTCGACCGCGCGGTGGAAGGTCCGTTGCAAAACTTCCTGCGCCAACAACTCGGCATCGCCTCCCACTCCGCAAACCTCCCCGCGCCAACCTGGGTAACGTGGTCCAATTTTGTAGAGCATATTGATGACGCCATCGTTCGCCGGCAAGCCGATATTGCCGCGCAGGCTGGCTTCCGCATGTTTGCCTTCGACTCGGGCTGGCAGAAAGGCGAGCTTGGCGCAGAAATCGATGCGCAGAAATTCCCCAACTTCGCCGCCACCTCCGAGTATGTCCGCTCAAAAGGGCTGCGGCTCGGATTGTGGGTTTCCTGCTTCCGCGATCCCGATTCTAAGGACCTGGCGACATTGCCCGACGCCGCCAGCCGTCCGGCGATCCACCGGCTCAATGGGCTGGGCATGAGCTTTGCCAGCTCCTGGCGCGAGTATTACGCCCACGATCTCTCCGCCTTCGCGAACCACTATGGTGTGAGCTATTTCAAGCAGGACTTCACCAACATTCGCTTCGGTGACGCGGCCGCAGAGCATGAGAGCAGAACTCGCAAGGAGTCATTGCTGCGCGGCCTGAGAGGGCTTCTGGATTCCCAGGACCTCATTCGACGCGATGCGCCTTCAGTCACGACAGAGATTACCCATGAGATTTACTGGGGCACGCCGGGCGTTCCCTGCGACCTGGCCGCCATTGAGCACGCCGACCTCTACCACACTCCGCCCAATGATTATTCCGGCGACGGTAAGAGCAACCAGCCTTGGGACCCCGCGAAGCAATACGACACAGCGAAAATGCAGCAGGGTTTGATCGACGGCGCCTACCACGCGCGCCAGCGATTTTATGCCTTGCGCGGCCTGCCCCTGGAAGCCATCGAGTATTACGCCGCCGCCACCTTCAACGGCAGTGGAAGCCTCACGCCGCAGATTCAGGACCGCCAGATCGTCAGTTGGCTCATGGGCGCACCGCAAACCTTTGCCGGCGATCTCAATTCCCTGACGGCGGAAAACATCAGCCATTATCACGATCGGTTTCAAATGCTGGCGCGGCTGGAATCCACGTACGGAATCTACGAGCACTTCCAGTTTAGCGGAGTCCCCGCGCCCACGGATGTGGACTGGCACTGGTGGGGAAAACTTAACGACAAGGGTGAAGGCGCGGTGGTGGTGCTGCGCGGCAGCGGTGGCGCCGATTCCAGGCAGGTCGTGATCCCATGGGTCATCCCCGGCCAACGCTACCAACTCAAGACCCTCTTCGCAGAAAAAGCTTTGGGGACTTTTGCCGGCCGCGACCTGATCAAGGGCAAACTGAAATTGGAACTTCCCCATTACGGCCAGGAGATTATCGAACTTTCGGCGACCCGCTAACCCCAATGATGTTCACTCAAGCTTATTGGTCCCGACTCGACCCCCTCACCCCCGACCCCTCTCCCCCAAAGGGGCGAGGGGAGAGGTAATTTAAATTTACATCCCTCGCCCCCTTGGGGGAGAGGGTGGACTGCGACCGGCGTTTTCATCAGCCGGGGCAGGACGGGTGAGGGGGTCAAACACTCTGGGGCCTACTGAGATACTGTGAACCCTGAGGGCATTTCACTTTCGGCTTTTGCCCTTGCTTTTGCTGCTCTGCCAAACGAATTCCATTTTGGTAAAGACCCCCTCACCCCCACAACAAGCAGAACGTGGGGCCCCCTCCGCCTTGCGGTCCCCCCTCTCCCCCAAGGGGGCGAGGGAAAATGAATCGTTGGTTTGGCGTCGAATTCGTGATCGTGCACGAGGAGAACCGTGTTCGCCACGCGCCGCGTTTGCTTTTTTGGACAGTAGTGAAAGATCGTAGCCCATAGCGTGAGCTATGGGTGTAGATGTCACCCCATAACTCCCCCAGCCCCAGAGGGGCGAAAGAAGCCATCATTACGGTGATCTTACATCCCCGCACCAAGGGGTTAACCGAAGATGAAAACACCTCTGCCGCTAATTCTAATCGCGCTTTCTTTCGCCCCGTACGGGGCTCGCGCGATGGCGCGCCAATTTACCCACGGCTCGCTCCGTGGGCTACGATCTTTCGCCCGCTTTGCGGGCTTTCGGGGAGCAGTCGGAAAGACGCGGCTCAATACTGAACCACGATCTCATGCCTGCGCAAAGACGGCTCCAGTTGAACCATCTCGCTTTCCGCGTGAAATTTGGCCCAAGGCTGACCATTAAGAATGACCCGCTTTATCGGTTGCTTAGTGGGATGCGGAACTCGCAACGAAACTTTCTTCAAGCGATCCGGGCGGATAACATGCAGTTTCAAATCAACAGTAATCTTCTCTTGCAGAACCTGCGAATTTACATGCAGATCGATTCCCCCGAAGTAAGTGGGCATATCTGTGACCTGGATTGTCTTTCCCTGCTCCAACCAACGCCGGGGAGTGGCGGGTAATAATCGCAGCTCCGATTCTCTTTCCAACAACAATGTGCGGCGAAGCATTTTGCAAATGCGCATTCCGCCGGAAGCGTCCATATAGAAGGGTGCGTAACGGCGATCGTAGAGCATAAATCGCTCGATGGCGCCTAGTGTTTCCTTGTCCACTCCGAAAGCAAGGGTGGAGTAGAAGCTGAGCAAGGCCTTTTCCACTTCGCCGCGCACAATCCAGGCGTGGTGATACACGTCCTCGGTGATCGTAACGTAGTAGCTTCCCAAATTGTGCTTGTCGTCCTGGTGGCATCGGCCGCTCAGACCCAATACGCCGCAATTGAAGTGTTCCTTCATGTAGTTCTCAATCTGCACGAAGGCGGGGTCCTCCGGATCCACCAGATCCGCATCAACAAGTGACAATGCTCCGCTGCAAAACGTCGCCCAACCTGCCTCCCCGCGAAGCTCTTCAGGGTAGGGCGGCAAAGTGGGGTCGTTGTTTCTCACCCTGCGCATTGCCTCCAGAATGTCGCTTCGGTAACTCGCTGCTTCCCGCACCAACCTGGCGCCTTCCGGGTGCCCAACATCAGCCAAAGCCGCGGCGATTCGCTGGAAGCCCTGGCACGTATAGCCATCGGTCATGCAGTAGAAGTACTTATCCCCTTTTGTCAGGGGAGTATCGTAAGGCTGGCCGGGCGGCATCAATCCGTATTGGAGAACCTTGGCCCCTTGCGCGTCGTGCTGCATGGTAGTCTGCCGGGATTCAATAATCCAGTCGCACGCCTTCACCATTGCCGGCGCGACCCTCTGCAACCATTGCCGGTCTCGTGTGTAGAAGTAATGCTCGGCAAAAGTTCGCAGTGCTGCGCCGGTATTGCAAACCCAATTGGGAAATGTGCCCGCCTTTGCTTCGGTGCGCTGGGCAATCAAGCCGTAGATGGTGGATTCAAAGTCGTGCTCCCAGCCGCTCTCTTCAAATATTCCCGATGAGGGGAATACGCCGGCAAAGCTCTTCACTTTGGCGTTGGGAGGTCGCTTGCCCTGAAGCTTCAGAAGGTAGACGAGTGACTTTTCCACGTCGTCGTGGTACCCGAATTCGTCCAGGCCCGTCAGTTGTTTCATCTGCTCCCATGGCCAAACGCCCGCCGAGCTCTGTACGGGCATGTAATAATCGCGATCGGCTACCTGCACCATCTGGGTTTGGTTGTAGAGGATCTGCGCCTTGTAAATGTTGTTAACGATTTCTTCCGGCACGTGGATCTTTGCCCCACGATTCAGCACCGCTTCTAAAGCTATCTCGCGCTGGTCCTGCGCCGAGACAAAATCAAGCCGGCGCAATCTCTCGATCTCCTCCGGCGTGAAGCCGCGCTTATTCGTGCTGATTTTCAGGTAAACGTTCTTCTTTTGCCCGGGCAGCAGATCCATCTCAAAGCGCGTGGCTTTGGCAAAAGGCGTGGCGGTCACTCCTGGACCTTCTTCATGCACTCCCAGCAGAGTCGACCCACCGCGCAGAATGCCGTCAGGAATTCCCGGCAACTGTTCAGGAACTGGCGGCAACGAGCCCGTAACGTCAAACAACTTATAAGTCCAGAAATACGGCGGTTCGTCGGTGGTGACAATTGCCGCGGGGGCAAATGCCCACCATGCGGCGTGGCGCCGGTCATTAAAGCTGGTGTTCTCCACACTCATGCGGATCACGGCCACCTGCTTCTCGTGACCGGTCTTCACTTCACCGCCATCCAGCAAGGTCGCGTACAACGCTTGCTCGTACCGCAATTCGCCGTCCTGATAGTGACTCCGCACCACCGGCAGATAGCCTTTGAGCAGAGAGCGCTGCACTTCCCGCCAGCGGATCAACACCGGCCTATTCCCAATTCCGAAGGCCACCGGATTGGCCACCATGCCGATTCCCATGTCCGGCCGCGCCCAAACGATTTCCGGATGCGCTTTCACGCTCGCCAGAGGGCCGCGCGACATCGGGCCGCCATAGGCGTCTGCTATTTCATCGTAATTCACCTCATGGTGGCTCTGGGCCACGGCATCAAGGGTAAGGTGCTTATAGGCCGGGTCGCCGCCCTCCTTTACGGGAGCAGCATCGGCGGGAATAGCAGGCATGGGAGCTGCGCCGGCACGCGCACTCATGCCAAGCAGCGTCAGGCTCGGCGCTCCTGCACCGACGGTTTTTAGAAAGTCTCGTCGGTTAGGTCCGGCGTTCGTACGCTTGCGGTCTTTCACGGTTTCCCTCCCTGAAACTGGTCAACGGACGCGGATGTTATACCGGGCCATCTTGACCACGTGAGACGAATTACCCGCGGAGTCGCTCTCAAAGGTGTCATAGATAATGGCAAGGACTCCAGGTTCAACTTCCGCGATTGAGTTATATCCACTAGGGCAGTGCCCCCAGCGGCCGTTCATGGAAGAAATGACAAAGGGATCGGACCAGGTTTTTCCATTGTCGCGGCTGAAGAGAAGGAAGATTCCCGGGCGGCCCGATTCGCAGACGATCGTACCATTTTTCATTTTGAGCAGGCGTGGCCATACGCCATACTTATAAATCGGCGAGGGCTCCGTCCACGTACGCCCATTATCATGCGAAAAATTCGCGTAGAGCGGCGTGTAATAATCCATGCTTCCTTGCGGACCTGGATGCCCCCCACTCCTCATAACTGCCAGAAGGTCCTTATCTCCCACCGAAAGCAAGTCAGGCTCGCAATACCCTTCCGCCAATTTTGGCAGTGGTGAAGCTTCCGGCGAGGCCACAGTGGCAAGAAATGACCAGGAGTTCCCCCGGTCCTTGGAAATGCAGACCCAGGTTCGATACTGCGTGGTTCCATGGTGGAAGTAGGGTATGGGAATGTTGTCCTCGGGAAAGGATCCATACATCATCATCAGGAGGTCGCCGTTTGCCAGTTCGACGATGGAATGGTCGACTGACCCCGTATACGATTTCCCATCATCGCCAAAACCAGGAGCGAGGTCTGGAATGGTGACCTTGGCAAAATCGTCAACGTAGTTTCCGTCAATCAGGTCCTTAGGGCTTTTGGCGCGGCGGACGTGCGCAATGAAGGGTTGGTAGCTTTGGTGGAGCGTGGCAACAAGTTCCTGAACCACACTATGGAACATCACCCCGATGAGCGAACCGTCGGATAATTGCTTGTAGCAGCCATTGCCCAGAGTATCGCGATACTCTCCCGACTTACTTTCGATCACGTCTTTCTGTTTCCAGGTGCTCGCCTGGTCCAGTGAATACATCGTCAGGCGGGATTTGCCGTCACCCGCGGACATGCTGCAAATAATTGTCCCATCGGGAAAGAACAAGGCGCCGGGATACCACCACCCACGAATGATCTCTTTTTCGCTGATGAGGTCCACTTTCCAGTCGGCAGGAGGGGGTGAAGCAGCTCCCGCTCCAAGTTGGTCGTAAGCCATGGGATACAATCGATCCCTACCGTGAACAACGTCCGCCGCGGCGTTTAGGAATGATGCCGAGTCCGGCAACAGGGCTCCACCCAGTCCCAGCAGGGTGTTTTTTGCGAATTCACGTCGTTTCAATAATGCCTCCAATGGAAAAAAGTCGGTGCAGGCCCGTCCGGCATGCTTTACGGTTTCAGATTACGGTCCATCCATTCCCAACTCATTTTATAAAAGTCACCGCAAGAGGTGTGCGGCAGTTCGGGATAGTAGGCAAGGGCTTTGATTCCGCCCAGGCGGTTGAAGACGGACCGTATCCCCGCCGCGGGACAGGTTTGGTCTTTGCCGCCGGCGCTGACCAATGTCGGCGCTTTGATCTGGTGGGCAAGGACGTAGGGATCAAAATAGTCAAGAGTGTTGAAGCTGTTTTCGTTCATATCCCCGTATTGAAGGAGCAGTTTGCGCACCAGGGACCCCTCGATGGTTGCAGTAAGCCGGAAGTTGCACATAAAAGGAAGATGTGCGGTCACGGCTTTTACTCGCGGGTCGAGCGCCGCCAGTCCCAAAGCCAACCCTCCTCCCTGGCTCGTCCCCATGGCCCCAATGCGGGTTGAATCCACATCCGGGCGGGAGACCAGATAATCGATGCCGCGAATGATATCCAGATAAGCTCCCCGATAGTAATAGGACTCGGGCCGATTAAGGTGCCAGGTGAGTTTGTCGGGACCATCAATTTTCCAAAGGTCTGCCGACTCTCCCTGCGACCGTGGATAAATCTGCAGGACGATATAGCCCCGCATGCATTCGTCCAGCATGATTCCCTGTTGCCATCCGCCGTAACCCGGCACGGTAACGATTGCCGGCAGGCGCGCTCCCGCTTTCTCCGCCTCAATCGGCCGCGCGAGGTAAGCGCGAATGCGTACCCCGTCAGTGCTGCGGTAGGTCACCCGGTATTTCTCGTAAGGCAGATAATCTTTTACTTTCTCCACCTCTGTTTCCAACGGTACCTGCCCCGAAGCCGCCAGTGTTTCCTGCCAGAAGCGGTTGATTTTCTCCAGCTTTTGAGGAGAAGGAGTGAGACTGGACTCCTGTGCCGGTAGAGGAACAGCAATCGTTAAGAGGTACACGGCGCAAACCGCCGTGGCCCATGCGGTCCGACAGGAACCAGAAGTCATTGTTTCTCCATCTTGGGATGGTGCGACGAAATTTGCCATCAGCGCTTTATGTCCCTTGGGATTCTATCTGGCTTTCCGGACCTGAATAAAACGCGCGCCCAACGCGCGGTCGGGATGTCCCCACCAACTCTTATCGTAAACCAGAATTAATTCATCGCGTTTTGTCACGGCCAATGCGGCGTAGGATGTGGAAAGCTCATTGTTGATCTGCGTAACCTGTGTCCACGTCGCCCCCTGATCCATGCTGAAGGCAAGGTAGTATCCAAGCTGCGAATCCACGGGCGCGGTGGGATCCTTCGCCACCACAAATGCCTGCCGGGTGCGCCAGCCGAACCCCGCCACCAGAACTCCGTTCTTCATCTCGACCAGGTCGGGGCTGACGCCGTGAAAACCCAGCGAGTGCGGCTTGCTCCAAGTCTTGCCCTCATCGTCCGATTCAGTCTGGTAGAGAGGATTGAAGCGGCCCGTTCGCATCAGAACCACGAACCGTCCCTTGTGCTGACCGTGGGCGAGGCGCACCAGAACGGGCTCATCAAAGCCCTCCTGTCCTGTCGTGGGATCGACGGCGATGGTGGATACCAGAGTCCAGTTTCGGCCCCGGTCTTTCGACCGTAGCAGGATGCATCGCATCTTATTCATGCTCGGCTCGTACTCCGAGGGAGTCTCGTCACCTTTGAACCAGCAATAGGCCGTCATGATCAGGTCGCCGTTGGGCATGACCAGCATGGTGCGATGTAGGGTAAAGCCCGGCGCCGTCTGCCCGATATCGGAATGGCCCACCACGGCCTCCGGCACATACATTCTGGCCTGGAGGGGGCCTTCGAGAGTCTGCCAGTCGTCGTGCGATTCCCAGAGGTCGGAAACAAAGTAACCCTCCGGCGCGGCGGTCCTTGCCAGCCGGCTCAAAATCACTAGGGTGTGATCTTTCAGTTCGGCCCCCGTGCCCTCAAAGATGGGACCCAATCCCTGCGCTGCTGCCGGCTTCCATGGCGTCCAGGTCTTACCTCGATCCGTGGAGCGAACCGTTCCCGGATACCATCCCCAAGTGTACTTTGGCGCGACGAAATCATGTGGCGCCGGCGCCTGTCCCTGCACCACCAGTGTGCCGCGGCGCGATTGGAACATGAAAGGTTGAATGGCTTTTCGCAAAATGATCTGCTCGGGACCGACCGTGACCTTCAAAGGCCTCACCTCTTGCGCTGATGCCGACTGGCACGCCAAAACCAAGGCAGTCATCACGAGCGTTAGACAAACTCTCTTCATACTTCCCTTCCCTCATTTCTGTGGAACGGTGGGATTATATGCGAATTCCGGTTGTTTAAGACCGCGCGCCAATCGACCCGATGCTTACCAGTCCCAGTGGGCTTTGATCATTTCAAAAGATTGGAGAGGAGCAACGCCCGGAATGAGTATAAGCCAGGAAGGAAATATTACGGTGGTGGCGAAGAAAGTTTGGTGGCGCTGACGCCGTTGATTGAACCAGGCGTAGCGACCTGTTCTCCAGGTCCGCAGTTTCGGCGTAAGACTCTGGCAACCGTTACTCAATGCGATGGGCCACGCATGCACCCTCTCGGCGCACCGTCAGTACGCATAATCCGCCAGTCGCACATTCGGGATATCGATCTCGCGGCGGATGTGCGCCAAGGGCTGCATGGTTGTGAAGACGAAGGCTGTGGCTCCAGCTTGGTTGGGCAAACGCCAATATGCCTTATTGACGGGGCTGATGCCTATGCTCGTCGGCCACGGTGAGTTGACCATCCTTCCAAACCCGGTCACTTGACCCCCGTTATCAAACTGTGCCAGGGTTCGGCCCGGCAGGCGGAACGGTACCAGACACTGGAGGGTTGTGAACTTTTCCGGCTCGAAAGGCTCGGTGGCGCACACCCCGATTCCGGGCACACGATGGGAATTACCTTCGAGGGGGATGCGTTCAGTGCGGGGATTGCCGTACAAGGTCAGGAGCACAATCAGGTGCATCCGAAGTGGAGTATTTTTTACTCGTTCGTACAGGCTCGGCTCCGCCGTCATGACATACCAGCGATTTTCCTTCGTACCCTCAATTGCCGTCATACGCAGTGGTTTCGAGGTCTTGCCGTCAGGCAGCACGAGCTCGCCTGCCATCCCGTCTACTATCTGGATCATTCCCGGGGGCGCACCGGGGAACGCAATGGGCAGTCTGATCGGAATTCCGACCCTCGTATACTCGGGGGCTCTTGCCGGCGAGCGCTGTTCCGGCTGGAACTGGACCGAGATCGATGTTGTGTCGACCCGCGACTTGACGAGTCGCGACTGCAATGCGAAGGCAAAAGTCCATGGCAGAAAAAAACCCACCATCATTGCCAGCCCCACGGTGGCGCCGGCCAGAATTCGAGAAAGTCCAGTCCGCCTGGAGCTGTACTGGAAGACTATTATATTGAGCACGCCTATGAGTACCACCAGGAATACCAAGGAAAGGCGGACCCAATCTAAACTTCCGAACCATATCGTGGCCGGCCTGATGCCAAACAGAGCCAGGATGACGAGGGAGGCAATCCCGGCAAGAAACGTCAGAGCCATTTGCGCGATGTTGACCGTGAGGCATGCCAGCGCAGCAACGGGCAGCAGGAACACCACAGAGAAAACCAGCGGGTGCCAGGCAATCCCGGCAAAATGCTCCGAGGGATGAAATCCTTGTAGTCTTAGGATCACGCAATCCGATATGAGGAGCGGCAGAATCACACACATGGCAATGAAGAGTACTTTGGCGCCGAGGAGGCTCTGCCATCGATAAGGCCTGGTAACCCAGAATTGGCGATCGCCGGGAAGTTGCTCACCATGGATAACCCGCGCCATCAAGTACCACCAGGCAACCGGCAGTAGCTGTTCGAGCAACTCGGCCATCTCGTTCATTCTCGCAGTTTGCCAGTCGAAAAATGGGCTGCGGTGGCCGGCACACCATGCAAAGATTGCCGTAAGTGCCAGCATCACGATGATGTCGTACCGCAATCGCCGGATATCTTTGCCGAGGATGTGCAAAGTTTGTCGCATGGTGTGTTCTCCCGATCAAGCGGCCTTCCGACCTGATTTCGCCAGGGAAACGAAGATGGCCCGGAGAGGCATGGGGTTAATAGCTACCGCACGCGCCGACGGAAAGGCAATGCGGATCGCCGCTGGCGTGGAATCAGCGTGGAATTGCGAGTCGACAAAGCGCAAAACGGCGGCGCTCTGGGTGAGACCGAGCCATGTCGGCGGCCAGGGGGCGGGCAAGGCCGGCGACTCGTCAAACGTAATCTCGATCTCGCGGAAGCGCGTCGCGAGTGAAGTCATCTCTTCCGAAAAGCGCAGGCACCCGCCGTCAAGGTAGCCAATGTGACTGGCAAAGGTCTCGATTTCCGCGAGATCATGAGAGGAGATCATCACCGTCGCGCCCGCGCAGCGTTCCAGAAGCGCTTCGATCAGCTCATCGCGCACCAGTGAATCGAGTCCGCTGAACGGCTCGTCCAGAACAATGAGCTTGGGATGGTAGGCGAGCGATGATGCCAGCGCCGCCTTAATCCGCATCCCGCGTGAAAGGTCGCGCAACCGGCGGCCACGCGGCAGATCCAGTTGCCGAAGCAGTTCTTCCGCCCAAGCATTGTCCCAATCGGGGTAGAAGGGCTTGAGATACGACATGAAGTAATCCACCGTCATCCACAGTGGCAACTCCTGGTTTTCCGAGACGTAGCCAATCTGCGCAAACTCCGCCGGGCCGAGACGCCGCGAATCGGTTCCCAGGACTTCGGCCGTCCCGGCGCTGGGGCGCAGAATGTTCATCAGCATCTTGATGGCAGTGGTCTTGCCAGCACCGTTGGGACCCACCAGCGCGAAGATGGAACCTTCCGGGATCTCCAGGTTTAACTTCACGACGGCATGTGTGCGGCGGAACGATTTCGAGAGCTCACAGGTACGGATAACGGTCATGGCTTGTTCCTTTCGCCGGGTGCATCCAGCCGCTTCCAGTGATCGACAAGGGCCTCTTCCACGTCGTTGAGCTTCATTCCGAGCTTCTTGGCTTCCACCACCAGTTGCTCCAGCTCCGTCCGCAGAAGACTTCTTCGCTCACCGGCCGTGGACGGAGGCAGCGCGGCGACAACGGTTCCAAGGCCTGGGTTAACTTCCAGCAGCCCCTCGTTCACCAGTTGGGTCACGACCTTGTGGGCGGTGTTGGGATTGATTTTGAGCTCTTTGCTCAAGGTCCGAACCGAGGGGAAGGGCTCGCCCGGCCGCATCTGCCCGGACACCACCGCCTTCTTGGCGGCGTAAACCACCTGCTCGTAAAGCGAGATGCCGGGCTGGAAGGAAAGGCGGAATGCAATCACGTGTGTACTAATAAACATAGTACACTAAAGTGTCAAGCGAATAATTCCGGAGAAGCTACTCGTGCGGCAGTTGGGAGGTCACCCCATAAAGTTACGACGAAGCGATAGCCCTCACTTCTGAGATCCAGGCGGCAAACCATTTGCCATTGCGGTATGGTCTGCGCCCAATCGAAGGCGTCAGGAAGCGAAGGGGGAGAAATGGTGACAGGTTAGGGTGAAAGTGCTTTGAGGTTTCCGCCGACGATGTGGAGGAGCACGCTTAATCAGCATGGCAGCTCCCTAGTGTTTTCGAATTCGATAACAGGTGGCGCGCTCAAACTGAACCCGCTCATAGGAATCATCGATGCTGAATGTGGTTTCCGCACCGCCGAGAAAAAAGTAGCCATCGGGCTTCAAGACCCTTCGCACTCGGGAGAGGATAGCCTTCTTGGTTTCCACACCGAAGTAGATCAGCACGTTTCGAATCATCACAATGTCCATCGGCGGCAAGACCGGCCAGGCATTGGACAGATTCACAACCTGGTACTCCACCATGCCGCGGATGTCATCGCGCAGATACCAGTCGCAGCCACGTTTTTGAAAGTATTTGACGAGGAGGTTGGCGGGAAGGCCACGGTTCACTTCAAGTTGGCTGTAACGTCCCTCGCGCGCCCGGGCAAGTATATCGGTGGAAAGATCGGTCGCAAGAATACGAACTTTCCAGCTCGCTAACTGGGGAAAGTTCTCACGAATCAGCATGGAGAGGCTGTAGGGCTCCTGTCCGGAAGAGCTGGCCGCGCACCAAATGGTCAACGCCCTTTCCGTCGCTCGCTTGGCGATAAGCTCCGGCAGAACAACCTTTTTGAGGGCCTCGAAAGGGTGAAAATCGCGAAAGAAGGAGGTCTCGTTGGTGGTCATGGCCTCTACGGCCTTGTGATGCAAACCGTTCACGGGCTCGGCCTGCATTTTCTGGACAAGAAGATTGAGTGAGGCGAATCCCTCGCGACGGGCCAGTGGCAACAGGCGGGATTCGACAAGATAGCCCTTGTCCTCCTCCAGCACAATCGCCGATTGATCGAGGACCAGGCGGCGGACGTAGTTGAATTCCGGCATGCTGAGAATCATCTTGGAATACCCGACTCTGCCGCCCGAGGAAGAGATTTGAATTCCCTGGTCAATTCCCTGCCGAATCGGACCCGGCGGAGGATCTCCCCGCCGAGCTGATCCAGGGGCAGGACTTTATCGGCCAGACCGGCATTGGCCACGAATCCGGGCATTCCCCAAACCACGCTTGAAGCTTGATCCTGCGCCAGGATTTGGCCGCCGGCTTCGCGAATATGTTGGCAACCTCGCAGACCGTCTTGACCCATTCCCGTCATCTCCACGGCAAGAACATGCGGTTTGTAGACTTCGGCCACCGAACGGAACAGCACGTCCACTGCGGGGCGGCAGGAGTTTTCCGGCGGGCCCTGGTAAGTGCGAAGCATTATTTGACGGTGGTCACTTGCGACGACCATATGATAATCGCCCGGAGCTATCCAGGCACATCCAGGCTCCAGGACAGCTCCCATGTAACCCTCTTTTATTTCTATTTGCGACTTCGTAGCCAAACGTTCCGCGAGGAGACGAGTAAAAACGGGGGGCATGTGCTGAACAATTACCATGGGCACAGGAAAGTCGCGGGGAAACGTTGGCATCAGGCTGGACAGCGCATTCGGTCCCCCTGTGGATATGCCGATGGCAACAATGTCAATGCGTTCTTCGCGGCGAGGGAGCGCCAGCCGCGGCAGAATCGCTTTGGAAGGCCCTGCTGCGGCCAGAGGAGTGGAAAGGGAGAACCCCAGGACACGGGCACAAATCCCCTTAATTTTCGGAATCAGCTCGGTTCGAATGCACTCCAGTCCTTGTGCGGCGCTTCCGACATTGGAAGGCTTGGTGACGTAATCCGTCGCCCCCTTCGAGAGCGCATCGAGGGTGGCTTCTGCACCGCGCTGGGTAAGGGTACTGTACATGATGACGGGCAGGGTTGGCAGCGACTTGCGAATCCCCACCAGCGTGCCGAGTCCATCCAGTTCAGGCATTTCCACATCAAGAATGACGATATCCGGATTAACCTGGGGGATCTTGGCGAGAGCAATCTTTCCATTAGCAGCAGTTCCGGCAACTTCGAGTTGCGGATCGGAAGCGAGCACATCACTGACCATGCGGCGCACGACCACCGAGTCATCGACAACCAGGATTCTGATCTTGGGCATAGACTAAGAACCTGCCATCCCGAAGATTTGCAGCTTTTCCAGAATGACTTCCTGAGTGAAAGGCTTCATGACGTACTCATTGGCACCCGCCGCTAGGGCTCGAACGACGTTATCCACTTCGGTTTCCGTTGTGACCATCATAAGGAGCACTCCGTCATACATGTGCTCGGCCCGGACGGCGCGAACAAAATCGAACCCATTCATTTCCGGCATGTTCCAATCCACCAGCGCCAAGTCAACCTTTCCGAGGCCTTTGAGCCGTTCCAGGGCCTCCCGGCCATTGGCCGCTTCGACAACTTCAAAGTCCAACCCTCGAAGCATTCTGCCCAAGATGCTTCGCATTGCCTTGGAGTCGTCAATTATGAGTGCTCGCACGAAAGCTCCCTCCAATTACAAATCGTCCTCTCACCCTCATCCTTATCGGCCGACTGCGGTTCGGGGATTACTGTCAGTCTTGCCCCCCCCTCGTTGCCCAGTTCACAAACCGTCTCCTAACGGGAAGCGGACAGTGATACCTGTTTGTTTATTGGCTCAACCCGCCAATAACACGTCCCAAATTTGATTGGCGGCCTCCGCAACCGCCGAACCTCTGGTGCTGTCGTCGTACTTGAACTTGGCGACACCCTCTGAGGTTCCAAGGCCGTGCGCCGGTTTGCTCGCCGCCGTCTGCGTGTCGTTAGCAGCTCGGGCCGGGCTCTTGGCAGATTGGGCGATGGCAAGGATGTTCTCGGCCCTTTGCAATCTGCTCCGCGCCGCGTGCGATGGTTCCCGGTGGCGGCAGGCTTCTTATGATCGTGGGGCGGCGACTGGTATTGCGATCCCCTCTGGGTGGCCCGCATATGGCTTGCCTGTTTGACCACTGGACAATAGATTCCGCCTGATGATTGGTCCCCCCACGGAAATCACGGTACTGCCGAAAGTGGAGTTCGTCACCTCAGCAAAAGAGAGGAATAAGGCGTCAACGCCAGTAATCAATCCCACCCATCCGCCAGCCGTGTGCCATCCCGTACCCATTCCCAGGTCCCCCCCTGCCAACAAGAAGAAGGTGATCCAAAGCAGGAAGAATACGGTCCAAAGCACGAAGTTGATGCGGAAGGTGGCAATCCACAGCAGGAGGGTTAGCACGCCCCACATTAAGAGGGCAAGGCCCACGGCGTTGGCCGCCGGTGGCTTAATCCACCCTGCTCCTGCTGTCCACAAAAGGAAAGCGTACCAGCACCAGAAAGCGCCATAAGAAGTGAAGGCTACCGTCCCAAAGGTGTTGCCGTTCTTATACTCGAGGAATCCTGTGATAAATTGCGCCACGCCGCCGTACGCGAACGCCAACGGGACGACGACTGACAGCAGGTTGGGAGTGTCGCCCTTCAACAGGCCCGCGTTGATACAACTTAGAACAACTGTCGTCACTCCGAAGGCCGCCAAGCCCAGGGGCGCCGGATTTGCCACACGAGGCATCGATGTCTCTGACATATCTATTCTCCTTTGCTCTCCAGGTTGATAAAACACTCTCGTGGGAACGGGTCTCCCGGCTATGCCCCCGCTTCGCTCATGAGTCGTCGGTTTCCAGCGTTTGCGGGAAAGCCCATCCTTTGACGATCTACCTGTTCAAATTCGACTCGCAGGGCGAGAGGGGTTCGAGATTGGCCATAGGGTTCCCGTACCCCTGTTGCCCCACTGGATATCAGATCATCTCGTTACTGGATACGAGCCGAGACCCCAGGTTGAGCTTTGACCCGGCTCGCCAAGTGCACATCGCGACCCGCTGTCCCGTCACCGGAAGCACTCTCGTCGAATTTAAATTGACCCACCAACCGCTGGAGTTCTGCCGCCATGCGGGCTAACTCCTGAGCGGCCGTTTGGGTGTTGGTTGCACCTTCGGTTGTGCTCTTTGCTGCAGTCGCCACCGATACGATATTCTCGACAATTTGTGAACTTCCCTTGGCCGCTTCACCC
>JARLGN010000158.1 GCA_031292775.1 Acidobacteriota bacterium
ATGCGACCATCATCGAGTGTAAGTGCGGAAGGTTTGCCGTCCGTGATCATCACGATCTGCCGCATGTCTTTCTTCTGCCGCGAAAGCAGGCGTTGGGCCAGGCGTAATCCTTCACGGGTATTGGTGTAATAAGGTCCAACCCGAACACGCGCCAACTCGCCAATGGGCATTTCCTCGGCCGAGTCGTGGAAGAGGACAAGATGCAACGTGTCGCCGGGGTATTGGCTGCGAATAAGGTGGGTGAGGGCAAGCGCGACTTTCTTGGCTGGGGTAAAGCGGTCCTCGCCGTACAGAATCATGCTGTGGCTGCAATCGAGCATCAACACCGTGGCGCAGGAGCTCTGGTATTCGCACTGGCGGACTTGCAAATCCTGGTAATCAAGCTCGAGCGGCGTCTGCATGCCCTTGCGGCGAATGGCGGAAAGAAGCGTGGCATTGACGTCCAGATTCATCGTATCGCCGAACTCATAGCGGCGGCTGGATCCTTCGGATTCAACGCCGGTGGCAAGTTCGCGGGTATCATGCCGGCCGAAACTGGATTTCCCAAGCGAACCCATCAAGTCGCGCAGTGTTTTGAACCCCAGGAAATCCAGGGCCTTGTCCGTGACCTCGAATTTGGCGTTGCCCTCTCGCGCCCCGGCAGTAGAACCGCCCTCGCGATTCATAATCTCGCCCTGACTGGGATTGGGTTGTTCTATTGATACGTAGCCTTCTTCCGAGAGCCGTTCAAGCAGTTGATTGATCTTCTGCGCCAATTCAGAGTTCTGGTAGTCCTCCCAATTCTGGAGCATCTGTTCCAATAGTTCGTTAGGGATCTTCCCCTGGTCGCGCATGGCTTCCAGCAGCGCTTGATGAAGCTGGTCCATCGTCCGCTCAGGGTCCATGTCGTAGATGCTTTGGTATTGGTTCTGGAAACCGCTCTCCAGCAGGAAGTCTCCGAGCATCTGCAGCAGATCCTCGGCGCTAAGTTCGCCGAAGGGGTCGGCGACGAATTTGGAATACTTGACGTATTTCATGATCGAAATTCGAAACCAGAAATTCGAAACTCGAACGTGCTTTGGCGATTTTCAAGTTTCCATTTTCGAGTTTCGGTTTCCCCTAATTCAGCGGACGCCGCCGCGATGCCATCGGAGTGGGTTCCTCACTGTCCCGCTCAGGGGGGCGATGTTCAGTGTGGTAACCCAGTTCCTCGTTGCGGCTGACGCGTTTCAGTGCGTGCAGCCCTTCCAGAATGAACTCGGCGCCGGCCGCCAACAGAGACGCATCGTCCTTGGCCTTCATGCCCAGGCTTTGAGTTTTCTCCAGCAGGTTTTGAATCTTCTTGAATTGCTGGACAAGTTCGTCCGACGGTGTGTTGGGCGAGTATCTCAGTGTCCCCCCGAGTTCGAACCATTGCACGACGGATTGCAGGGGTACATTGTCGAAATACTTTTTGAAGACTTTGGCGATAGCCTGCCGAATGACCTCGCGCGCGACGGTATCAGCGCCCTTCAGTTCGCCCTCATACTCGAGCTCCAGCTTGCCAGTCAGGGAGGGTAGGGAAGCGTAAATGTCGGATGGCCGGGGTACAATGGTGGCCTCGCGGTGCTTCAGAGAGCGGCATTCGGCGCTGCTTACCGTGTTCTCGATGCAAGTGATGGGCATGCGCTGACTTACGCCACTGCGCTTGTCCACACGCTTGTCCGCCCGGGCTTCGAAGGCAATCGCTTCAATGACTTCGCGAATGAATTGGGGAATTACCAGCGGCTTCTCGCCCTGGCGACTCGTCCACGCCTCTTGCGCGGTGATTTCAAGACCTTGTTCCAGTGTCGCCGGGTAATGGGTACGGATTTCCGAACCGATCCGGTCCTTCAGCGGCGTGATGATCTTACCGCGGGCGGTGTAGTCCTCCGGGTTGGCGGTGAAGACCAGCGCGACGTCGAGGGGCAGCCGTACGGGGTAGCCTTTGATCTGGACATCCCCTTCCTGCATGATGTTGAAAAGCCCCACCTGGATCTTTCCGGAGAGATCCGGCAGCTCATTGATGGCAAAGATGCCCCGGTTCGCGCGCGGCAACAGGCCGTAATGAATGGTAAGTTCGCTGGCCAGGGTGTGCCCGCCGCGCGCGGCCTTGATGGGATCGAGGTCGCCAATGATATCGGCAATGGTCACGTCAGGTGTTGCCAACTTCTCAATGTAGCGCTGGTCGGGGGATAGATAGTCGATCGGTAGCGCGTCGCCCATTTCCAGCAGACGTTCGTGGCAGGCGCGGCATAGCGGGTGCAAAGGGTCGTCGTTGATTTCGCACCCGGCCACGATGGGAATCGCGGCGTCCAGCAGCGTGCTGAGCGAACGCAGGATGCGGCTCTTGGCTTGTCCGCGAAGCCCCAGCAGAATGAAGTTATGCTTTGAGAGGATGGCGTTGACGATCTGCGGCGTAACCGTATCGTCAAATCCGATGATGCCCGGAAAGATGGGCTCTCCGGCCGCGAGCTTGCGCAGCAGATTGGCGCGCATCTCGTCCTTGATACTGACACTCTGAAAATGAGACTTCTTCAGCTCGCCCAGCGTATTTGGTTTTTGCATTTTGCCCCAGCCCCATAGACATTATATGCCAGTGTGCAAGCTAACTCAATGAGGGGGGCATCCCCGGGTCGGAAATTATCGCAAGGGTGCGAATCGCTGGCCATCCCAGGGGCAAGCTTTCTCAATGTTAACGGAATCGACGGACTTATCCCTGCCGAACACGTAAAACTCCACTTTGCCTTTCCAAACCGGTTCCTGTCCCTTGCCGCTGGGGCGAAACGTTACTTCCCCGGTGGTGACGGTTCCCGGCGTGCCAATGTTCATCTCCGGCGGTTGGAGGATTTGCATTTTCGAGCTGTATTGCGAAAGGTTATGGAACTCGATGGGAGCCTGCCACAGATCCTGGAACTTGCCGTCGTTGATTTTCCTGATGTGCATGATGGTTCCGTAGGTTTGTGCCTGCTCGCGGAAGGGTTCTTTGGTAATCACGCAGGCGCTTCCATCGCCCACCAGGTCTTTGACCATCACGGACGTGATTCCGGACTGCATCTCGTTCATGGGAATATTCAATTCCGTGGTGGGAATGAACTTTCCCTGGTGGGGCGTGAAGATGACGAGTTTTGCCGTCGAAAGCGGCGCCGTGAACACATAGCAGAGCAAGGCCGGCGGGCCCTCGGGCTGCTTCACCAGGAACCGGGCAATGTCGGTGTGGTCGGCGGTGAAATCGTCGAGGTAGGGGGTGCCGAGCATCCGCAAGAGTTCACTATCCAAGGGGTAGTCGCCCGGGGGTTTCAGCTCTGCCGGGTTTATTTCCACCCATCCAAGTTCGGAGTCCCCGGTTTCCAGGTTAAGCACTCCCACCTGACCCAATTGGGCACCATGTTTTTCTTTCGTTTTGAAGACGGGCAGCAGTGCCCCTGGGGATAGATGCCGAGTGGCCTTTTGCAAGTCGGGCAGGGAAATCGAGAAACTTCGCGCGCCCGCCTGCAGGTCGAGCCAACCGATTGGGGCTGGAGGCGCCGGTTCCTTGGCTTCCTTCTTTTCCTTCGCGGCCAGAGCCCCAGGCAGAGCGATACCGGCAAACAGCAATATTGCAAGGGTTGGACATTTCATAATGCTGCCTATTGTTGACGAGTCGGGGAAGTTTGACAAACAGATTCTCGCGACTTAGACTGAACGGCTGGATAGTGCGGTCTGGGAATTCCGCTTCTGTTTTATCCGGTCTGCGCTATGTTTTTTGTTTGTACGGACTCAGGTTCTTGCCAAGTGCAAGAAACAAGAGGGAAGGCCGTGAAAATCGGCCACGGTCCCGCCACTGTGAGCGGCGGGCCCTGCCAATTCGCCGGGCGTCAGCATTCCCGGTGGAACCACTGCCCGAAGAAGCAGAGTAGGGTGGGAAGGTTTTAAGCAGGGCCGGGTATACGCCGCGAGTCAGGAGACCTGCCTGGGCGCCAGGGGACACATCGTATCCATGCGATGACCGTCCCACCGCACACTCTTCGCGAGAAAGAGTGGGAGGATTGCGCCCCGCCCTCGTCATGAGCTCGCGGGGCTTTTGTTTTTTTGCGGGTGAGGAATGCTCCAGTCTTCTTCTCATAATCGAAACCGTCTTGTGGCATCCGGGCCCGGCAGTTGGTGTGGACGAATGCGTGGGTTGCGGTCTGCCGGGGCTCTTGCCGTGGCACTGCTCTTATTTGCAAGCGTGCTTTCTGCGCGGACTGTGACCGACCAGAC
>JARLGN010000159.1 GCA_031292775.1 Acidobacteriota bacterium
CCTCGCCCCCTTGGGGGAGAGGGGGGACCGCAAGGCGGGGGGTGAGGGGGTCTTTACCAAGACGCACGCATCGTGTCGAAGCCGCAAAAACAAGTCAAAACGCAAAAGGCAAAAGCGAGTACGCTGCCCCCTGGCATTGTCTCGGTAGGCCCCGAAATTCTTGACCCCCTCACCCGTCCCGCCCCGGCTGGTGAATGCGCCGGTTGCGGTCCACCCTCTCCCCCAAGGGGGCGAGGGCAGTGAATTTCCTCGATCTCCGCTGGAAACAGGTTGGCTTGACCGCCAGCGTGAGAAAGAGCCCTACCCTCCCCGCATTGCGAGTCCTCGTGCTGCACCTCATCCCCAACCTGATGCGATCTATTTTGGACACGAGTGAAATGACCACGCCACTCCGTGGCTGAATACGCTCCGTGGCCCATCCAGCGCCTCTCATCAAAGCCCGTGACACAGGCTTTGCGGGGATTCTTGAAGCAATTTTAACGCCTATGCCCCCGGGCCCTCTCCCCCAAAGGGGCGAGGGGAGAGGTGATTTAAATCTACTTCCC
The DNA here is from genome assembly GCA_031292775.1 of Acidobacteriota bacterium. Lineage (GTDB taxonomy): Bacteria > Acidobacteriota > Terriglobia > UBA7540 > UBA7540 > Bog-366. The sequence continues at coordinate 546 of JARLGN010000159.1, forward strand.
TCGCCCTCTTGGGGAACAGGGTGGACCGCAACCGGCGCATTCTCCAGTCCGTCAGCCGACGGAGACGGGTGAGGGGGTCGCCCAGGCGCGAATAGAGAAGAGCTTTCCTAAAACCGCGCCTGTGAATAGAACGAAGGCCTTCTTTACCTGTCCGACGACTCCTCTTTCACGACCACCCCGCCCTTCATCACCACTCTTACATTCTGGAGAATCGTAACGTCCTGAAGCGGATCGCCGTCCACCGCGATCAGGTCGGCAAAGTGGCCGGGTTCAAGGGAGCCCACGCGGTCGGACCATCCCAGCAAGTCCGCGCCGTTGATTGTGGCTGCTTGAATGGCGGCCAGCGGCGTCATTCCCAACTTCACCATTACTGCGAACTCGTGCGCGTTTAGGCCGTGCGGGTAGACGGCGGCATCCGTCCCAAAGGCTACCTTCACACCCTCGCGGAAGGCGCGCCCCACGTGCTGGCGAGCTTCCGGCAGGACGTACTTGGCTTTGTCCACCATGTTATCCGTCAGCCCCAGCTTCTGATAATTCTGTAAAAGCCAGTCGCCCAGGTACAGCGTCGGAACCAGATATGTTCCCCGCTCCTTCATCAGTTGGATATCCTCTTCGCTGATAAAACTGCCGTGCTCAATGGAATCGACTCCGGCCAGGACGGCATCCTTGATTCCCAGCGATCCGTGCGCGTGGGCAGCAACCTTGCGGCCCAGGCGATGCGCCTCCTGGACGAGGGCACGCATTTCCTCGGGGCTGTACTGTTCCAACTCGGGGTTGTCACCCTGTGAGAGCACGCCACCGGTGGCGCAAAACTTGATGACGTCGGCGCCGTACTTGATATTCTCCCGAACCTTCGCCATAACGGCGGGCACACCATCCGCGACGCCAAGTTCAAAAGCATGAAACTGCGGCGCCAGCAGGTCGTTGTCACAATGACCTCCGGTAATGCCCAGCGGGGGGCCGGAAACCACCAGCCGCGGGCCGGGAACGTCGCCGGCATTAATGGCGTCGCGCAAAGCGATGTCAGAGTAGCCACCCGCACCGACGTTGCGCACCGTGGTGAAGCCTGCCTGCAGCGTCACCCGAGCGTTGCGCGCGCCGGTCAACGCCTCGCGGGGGATGGAAATTCCCAGACTCCGGTACCCTGACTGGTCAGGATCACCCGTCAGGTGCGTGTGCGCGTCGATCAGCCCCGGCAGGACTGTGTAATGGGAAAGGTCGATGACCCTGGCGCCGGCAGGAACATGGGGCTGCACATCGCGGGCCTTGCCGACCTCACGCACTTTGCCGGACTCGATCAAGATGAACTGATCACTCAGATAGTTTCCCGATCGCACATCGAGAAGCCGCCCCGCCTTTACCGCCACGACGCCAGTGTTGGTCGGTTCCTGTGCCCTCACTGGGAGTGCAGCGGAAGCAAACAGCGTGGAGAGGACAAAGACCAAGGTCTTGAGTGCTTTCACCAATGTTCTCCTTCCGGGACTTGGCCGCCTCGGGGATATGCGGCACGCTGTTTCGAAATCACAACCCTCGCCCCTTTGGGGGAGAGGGTGGCTCGCAACCGGCGTTTTCATCAGCCGGAGCGAGACGGGTGAAGGGGTCCAAATTCTGCGGCCTTGTTCAATCTTTGCCGATTGCCGAAGGTGAAACCTAGAGGAACGGTCCGTCGGTAAATCGCCGCAGCCCTGAGGAGACGTCCGTGCGACCCCTTCAGGGTCGGTTATCGTAACGGGAACGCGATCCGTGGGCGGCGGGCACCCAAACCGTGCCCTTGCCCACGGCTACTCAATTGCAACCCCTTCGGGGTTCAGTGCGATTGCGCCCATCACCGGTTCCCACATCAACTCCTCCGCGTGGCAGGACCGTTCGATTCCCGGCCTCACTTCGACAGGGCGAGCTTGTGAGCCAGCAACCAGGAGGGCAACTCCGTTTCGCTGTACGCCTTATCCCAGGAATTGTGCTTTACACCCGGGTACTCGGTGTAACGCACGTTGCCACCCGCTGCCTTCAGGGCGTCCACCATTTGGCGGGATTCGGTGACGGGAACCGTATCATCCGCGCCTCCGTGAAAAACCCACACCGGAGTCTTCCCAATCTTCTGGACGATGGCTGTGTAAGGGTCGGCCGACTCATCCGTGTCGCGAGCGTTGACGATATGGCGGCCGGGAGGCAGGCGAATCCCCCCGCAGATCGGCACCAGGGCAGCGAACCTGCCGGGGTTCTGCGAGCCCAGTGCCCACGTTCCATAGCCCCCCATCGAAAGCCCCGTCAGGTAAACCCTTTGCGGATCGCCTTTAAACTCCTGCATGGTCTGGTCCAACGCTTTCAATGCCTGCGCTTCCATTGCCGGATTTGTCCACCAATCCTGTTTGTGGCATTGGGGCATTGCTACTACAAACGGAAAACGGTCCACATGGTTGCGAATCGCCGTGGGTAGGCCCTCCTCCGTTTGCAGCAGGCCGTCCGCACCTTCCTCCCCGTAGCCGTGAAGGAACAAAATCACCGGCCATTTTACCTTCTTGCTCCAATTGGCGGGAACGAAGACCTGATACTTGTATGTTACACCGTCCACTACCACTGTCCGGTTCAAAAATCCCGTCTCGGGTTGGCGCGCCCACAAAGGCGATGCCGAAACAAGGCACGCAATTACCAGACCCAGAAACATCCAGCGATAGATCGAAATCATCGTCAACCTCCCATTGAATATCGCTTACCGTAACCTCGACGAGATCATCACCTTCTCCCCTGGGGAGAAGGTGGCTGAGGTACGAAGCCGGATGAGGGGTCTCTTCGCGGCAACATTGGTCCACCTCCCGAACGGGCCGACCGTTCGACCCCTTCAGGGTCAGTGATCTTTTTGGGGACGCAATCCGTGGGCGGCGGGCACAGAAACCGCGCCCTTGCCCACGGCTATTCAATTTGAATCCCTTCGGGGTTCAGTAGGATCTTCGCCCGCTCTCACTTCTGCAATCTCTTCCTCGCCAGAACTACTGCCCCCAGCGAGCCGGCGTTATCACCCAGCGTGCCGGAAACGATTTTTACCCGTTCGGCATCGTGCCGGCGCAGGAAATTCTCATAGGCGGTCTTGCGGATGGGCGCCACAAAATATTCACCGAGGCGCTCGGCAATCCCCCCGCCAATCACCACGCACTCCGGATCAAGCAGGTTCACCACGCTGGCCACGGCCATGCCCAGGAAATACTGGGCGCGCTTCATCACTTTGCGCATGACCGGATCATTCCTCTTAAGGGTGCGCTGAATGATGCTGCTGGTCATGCGGTCCTTGCCGCGCTCTTTCATAAGCGCCAGCACACAGCTTTTTTCCCCGGCGCGAATTGCCGCCCGAACGTCGCGCTCCATGGCGGTACGGCTGGCCAGGGCCTCAATGCATCCGTGGTTCCCGCACCCGCATAGAGGGCCGTCCACCTGCACGATCATGTGGCCCACCTCTGCCGCCGCCCCCCGTGTACCCAAATAAAGTTCGCCCCGGGAGATGATGCCGCCGCCGATTCCCGTCCCCACAAAGATGCCGACGAGTTCCTTCGCTCCCTGCCCCGCCCCCAGGGCATGCTCGCCGGCCACCCCTACATTGACGTCGTTCTCCACAAATACGGGGACATTCAACAACTTCTTCAACTTCCCGCCCAGGGGAACTGCGTCCCAACCCAGGTTGGGCGCGTGATAAACCACCCCGCGCTCAGGATCCACCGCGCGCGGCGCCCCGATGCTGACCGCCCGCAATTGTGATTTACGCAAGCCGGCCGCTCCCACCACGTCCTCCACCATCGCTGCCAGGTCGCGAATCAACCCGTCGGGCTTCTGGGCAACATTAGTCGGAGCCTTTTCAATTGCCAGAATTTCGTTCTGGGCATTCACGACGAGCGCGCGCAGGCTCGTGC
>JARLGN010000160.1 GCA_031292775.1 Acidobacteriota bacterium
AATTTTTTTTTTTTTTATTGGTGATGTTTTATAATTTAAATTTAATTATTAAAGATCAATCTTGGTCGCGGGGGGCCGCCCCCCCCCCCCCCCTACGCCATATTTCTCCCTCACCAAATTCCACAACGATCATTCGCTGGGCGCACCATGGGGTCGCCCGCCTTGCAGCCGAATGCTTTGGCAAAGGCGGCCAGATTTGAGAGCGGCCCCAGCACGCGGAATTTCGGCAGCGGGTGGGGATCCACGTTGGTCAACATCCGGGCGTATTCCGGACGCATCTTTTCCGCCCAACTCTGGGCATAGCCGATGAAGAATCGCTGCTCCGGCGTGAAGCCGTCGATATCCTTGGGCCGGGGTTTGCCTTCCATCGACTTTTGGTAGGCGGCATAGGCGATGGCGAGGCCGCCGAGATCGGCGATACTCTCCCCCTCTACCAGCTTGCCATTCTCGTGGAGTTTGTCCTCAACGAAGAAGCCATCAAATTGACTTGCCACGCATGCGCCGCGGGCTTGGAAATTCTTCTGGTCATCCGGTGTCCACCAGTTCTTGAAATTACCTTGCGCGTCGAACTGGCTGCCTTCGTCGTCGAAGCCGTGGGTCATTTCGTGGCCGATAATCGCTCCCATAGCACCGTAGTTAAGGGCGTCGTCCGCCTGAAAATCGAAGAAGGGGGGCTGCAAGATTCCGGCGGGAAATACGATTTCATTCAATTGGGGGTTGTAGTAGGCATTCACCGTGGGTGGGCTCATGCCCCATTCAGTGCGATCCACGGGTTTGCCCACTTTGTTCAGGTCGCGATGGAATTCGAACGTCGCGGCACGGGCAACATTCTCCACGTGGGAACCGCGCTGGATGTCGAGGGAGGAATAATCACGCCACTTGTCGGGGTAACCAATTTTATTGGTAATGGCATTGAGTTTGATAAGCGCCTGCTGGCGGGTGGCATCGCTCATCCAAGGCAGGGTTTTGATGTCGTCGGCCAGCGCGGCTTCCAGGTTCCTGACCATCGTCAGGGCGCGGGTCTTAGCTTCCGGCGGAAAGGCCTTCTTCACGTAGACTTGCCCCAGCGCCTCACCCAGCACGTGGTCGGTGGAGGATACGCAGCGCTTCCAACGCGGCAGAATTTCCTCGGTGCCGGTCAGGACCGTACCCTTGAAGTGGAAGTCTTCATCCACGAAAGGCGTCGACAAGCTCCGGGCGGATGAGTTGATCAAGTGCCAGCGCAGGTAAATCTTCCATTTGGAGATGGGCTCCGTGGAAATCATATTTCCCATCTGCTTGAAGAAGTCGGGAGCGGTCACATTCACGTCACCTTTGCCGGCCAATCCCACGGCGGTGAAGTAATCCTCCCAGGGAAAGTCCGGGGCCAGGGTCTTTACGCCGGATTGCGTCATGCGGTGATAGACGTTCTTGGGATCGCGCCGCTCCACCTTGGTCTGGGATGCCTTGGCTAGCTGCGTTTCCAGATCCATCACGGTCTGGGCTTCGGCGGCGGCAGTGTCGGGCGTGTCGCCCAGGAGTTCGAACATTTTGGTTACATGCTTCAGGTATTCTTCGCGCTGCTTTACGGACTTCTCATCCTGGCGCGTATAATAATCGCGGTCCGGCATGCCCAACCCACCCTGGTCAACTTCACCGGTCACCTGCGTGCTGTCCTTAAAGTCCTGCGTTGAATCCACACCGAAGAATGCGTCAATTCCCATGCTCTGGAGGTGCGCGATCTCGGCCTCCAGGCCGGCGACATCCGCAACGCGCTCGATGCGGTCAAATTCAGGCTGCAAGGGCCTTACGCCTTCGCGGTCGATAGCCGGCACGTCCATACAGCTTCCGTAGTAATCCCCAACTTTTTGCTCGCTGCTGCCATGCGCGGCCGTCTTGCTCTTGGCGGCGTCTTCGAGAATCTCGTGAAGGATATTACGATTGCGCTCATTGACCTCATTCGCCACACCCCAGCTCGGATAGGCCGCAGGAATCGAATTCTTTGCTTCCCAGCCCCCGTTGGCAAACTTGTTGAAGTCCGCGCACGGTGCGCAGGTTCGATCCATGTTGGCAGTATTGACGCCATGCGGGGCATTGAGCGGCGCCGCGGTGATGACCAGAGACATGAGTGAAAGCAATACCAGGGAGAGCCAGACTTTCCGTGACCGCATGGGCAGAGTACCTCGCAAGAACCAGAGTGGCCGGCGGATCCCACCGGCAAACTGCGAATGCTATCAAGGAGTGGCGGCGAATTCCAGCAGGGATTGTTCCCCTGCGGGGGCGCGGGTATCCTGCCCGTGACCTACATGGCCGGGACCTGTCCCGATGCATTTGATCGGGATGGCCATGCAACGTCAGTCGTTGTCAGAAACACCCCGGTGAATTAGACTACAAGGGCACCGCAAGCATTAGCGCCTGAACGCCAGGAAGTTTCCATGTTGATCGTCATGAAACCGCAGGCCAGTGAAGAAGACGTTCGCCGCGTCTGCGAGAAAATTGTTTCCATGGGTTTCCGCGCCCATCCCATGCCTGGAGCGCAGCGGACGGCGGTAGGCATCACTGGCAATCCCGGTCCCCTGGAGCCGGAGGAATTTGAGAGTCTGCCGGGTGTTGCCGAAGCCATCCGGGTTTCCAAACCCTATAAGTTGGTAAGCCGGGAAGTCAAACGGGAGGACTCGCTGATTCACATCGGCCCGCCCACCGGTGGAATAACCATCGGGGGGAAGGAACTGGCCATCATTGCCGGTCCTTGTGCCGTTGAGAGCCGCGAGCAGGCACGCGCAGCGGCCGCGGCAGTGCGCAAAGCGGGCGCAAATCTCTTTCGTGGCGGAGCCTTCAAGCCGCGGACTTCCCCGTACAGTTTTCAGGGCATGGAAGAAGAAGGTCTGAAAATCCTGGCGGAAATCCGGCGCGACTTCGGCCTGCTGATCGTCACGGAAACCATCGACCCGGAAAACTGCGAGCTGGTGGAAAAGTATGCTGACGTGCTTCAGGTAGGCGCGCGCAATATGCAGAACTTCTCCCTGCTCAAACGCGTCGGCCGTTCCAAGCTCCCAGTGCTGCTGAAGCGGGGCATGTCCGCCACCCTGGACGAGTTCCTGATGGCGGCGGAATACGTCTTGTCCGAAGGAAATTACAACGTGATTCTGTGCGAGCGCGGGGTGCG
>JARLGN010000161.1 GCA_031292775.1 Acidobacteriota bacterium
GGGCACGCTCGGCTCCGACAAAGGGCATGGCGATTGCGGCCAGGATTGGACCGAGCGCAACCACCCGGAGAGTCCTGGGCGCGCGTGAGGTTGATGCCACTACGAAGAGCAACACTCCAAATGCGAATCGGAACGCGGTAATAACATAAAGATCCACGGGACCATCGGCAAGATGGGCGATCCGGATGAAGGCGGACGGCGCGAGAATGCCCACAGCACCCACGGCAAAAATGCACAGACCGATGACAAATGCCACGGTTTTCACGACACCTCCTTTGCGCTGCCTAATGGATTAGGTTGATCCGCAAAACAGGAGTTTTGAGGCAGCCATCTCCGCCCTTACAGAGGATTGCAGAATATAGTGACAACCAATCCCCGCAACGCTGCCATCCTGGCGGCATTTCCCGGTGCCGGCAAGATGCCAGCGCTACGGAACCCGTTACTCCAATCTGTAATCCCCAATAGGGTACCGCAACTGCCGGCCGGATGCTCGATGAGAACATAAGTGAGTCCGAAGTCCGGGGTCGCAAGAGCAGGGACTGGGGGCTAGGGGTTGGGGGCGGGCGGCCTCGGGGCAGAATCAAGGATTCAGAAGTCAGGAATTAGGCGATGCTTCGAGGAGGCTTCCTCGCGGGCAGATTGTCCCACAGCATCGGAGCGTGTAGACAATAAGTCCCTCTCAAAGCGGTGCGGACTTCTTGTCCAATCCTTATCATTAGGTACCATTGTCAAGGAATCCCGAATGGGCGATTCACGATCTGAAATACACAGTAAGCCCTTGTCAAGCAAAAATCCGGATGGGTGCTCACTTGCAAGCAATCTCTTCCTCTGTCACCATAATCCTTAACTCATGCAGTGGCTCGACTCACCTGTGGACGCAGAAGCGGCTCGAACCCTGGCGCACGAACTCAAGGTTTCGCCGCTGGTGGCGCGGTTGCTTGTGCAGCGGGGGCTTGATGATCCCGCGGCGGCACTGGCGTTCCTTCACCCCAGCCTGGCGCAACTGCACGCTCCGGAACTGATGGCCGGAATGCGTGAGGCCGTCGCGCGCCTGCGTCGTGCCGTGGCGCAACGGGAAAAGATCCTGATCTATGGCGACTACGATGTGGACGGCACCATGGCGGTGGTGGTGCTGCTCACGGCGCTGCGCATGCTGGGCGCGGAAGTTGAGGCCTACGTCCCCGACCGGCTCACCGATGGCTATGGCATGCGCGTCCCCGTGGTCGAGGAGGCTGCGGCCAAGGGCTTCCACGTGGTGATCAGCGTGGACACCGGCATTCGCGAACATGAGGTGCTGGCGCGCGCGCGCGAACTCGGCGTGGATTGCATCGTGACCGACCATCACCTGCCCGACGGCCACTTGCCTCCCGCGTGCGCCATCCTGAACCCGCGCCGTCCCGACTGTGCGTATCCGGAGAAATCGCTGGCAGGCGTGGGCGTGGCCTTCAAGTTGGCGCAGGCGATGCTGGGGGAGCGGCTTACGGAACGGCTGCTGCAATCGTTCCTGAAAGTCGTGGCCATCGGCACCATAGCCGACGTCGTCCCGCTTCTCGGCGAGAATCGGGTCATCGCGCGTTTCGGATTGGAAGCGCTACGGCAACCCTCGCAAGCTGGCCTGTCCGCGCTGATTGAGGTTTCCGGCCTGGCGGGCAAGCCGATCAGCGCCGGCGACGTGGGCTTTCGACTGGCCCCGCGCCTGAACGCCGCCGGCCGCATGGAAAACGCCCGCGACGTTATTGATCTCTTTACGGTGCCTGACGCCGCACGCACTCGGGCCATCGCCGAGAACCTGGAACGCTTGAATCGTGAGCGGCAGCGCGTGGAGGAAGAAATCCTGCGCGCGATTGTTGCTGAGCTCGAGGCGCGCACCGACCTCGCCGAACAATACACGCTGGTGCTCGCAGGAGAAGGCTGGCACCGCGGCGTGATCGGCATAGTGGCGCAGCGAGTGGCGGAGCGGTATCATCGTCCCGCGCTGGTGATTGGCATTGAGGATGGAGTGGGTGTGGGTTCGGGACGTTCCATCAAGCGCTTTCACTTGCTGGATGCCCTCACGTCGGTCAGCGATTTGTTCCAGCGCTTTGGCGGACATGCGCAGGCGGCAGGATTCGCGTTGGAGGTGCAGAATATTTCCGAACTCACGCGGCGCTTTGAGTTGTACGCACGCAATGTGCTGACCGCCACGGACCTAGCTCCGGTGTTGCGGGTTGACGCGCCGGTTGATTTGGCGGAAGTGGACTGGCCGCTTTACGAGGAGATCATGCAGCTTGAGCCTTTCGGCATGGGGAACCCCACTCCGGTATTTGGCGCGTGCGGGGTCAGGCTTTTGTCCACACCACTTATCCTTAAGGAAAAGCATCTAAAGTTGAAGGTTGGGAATGGACCTCGCACCCTTGATGCCTTAGGGTGGGGTTGGGCGACGCGAATGCCGTCACTCGCTGCCGGTCAACAGGTGGACATGGCATTCACGCTGGAACAGAACAACTATCAGGATGTCTCCCGCCTGCAACTTGTGATCAAGGATCTTGTAGCTACCGGGGGAATGGGGAATCCGTGGCAGCCCGAGAAATAGGTCTGGAGCGGGCCCGGCGCCGAAAGTGGCTGACCGGCCTTCTGGTGGGAGGCGTATTGGTGACGGCACTCGCTGTCGGCATCACCTACTGGAGCAGCTTGGTTCACCCGGTAGCCCCTGCCCATCTTCCCCCCAGCCCCGCCGCTGACGTCAACCAACAGCTTTCCGGCTACACGTTCACACGCTCGGACGGACACCGCCCGGTCTTCACCGTCCATGCCGCGCGCACGGTTTCTTACCAGCAAAGCAAATCCACAACACTGGAAGATGTCACCGTGGAGATGTTCGGCCCCAAGGGGGATCGTGGCGATATCCTGCGCACACACCGCTGCGAGTACGACTCTCAATCGGGTGACTTTGTCAGCTCCGGGCCCGTGCAGATCGAAATGAGCGCGCACTCCAGTGATATGCCCGGATCTGGAATTAGGGGCAAACATCGGATCCTTATGGAAACCTCCAAGGTGGCTTACCACCGGGAGGAAGAAGTGGCGGAAACCGATGAACCAGTCAAGTTCAATATGGGGTCCGCCTCCGGCACAGCGGTGGGAATGGTTTACGCGACACGGGACGGTTGGCTTAAGCTGAAGCATAAGGTTGCGGTGGATCTCCAGCAAGGGACCCCCAAGGCTCCCCAGCCGCCAATCCACCTGACGGCTTCCGTGCTTCGCTATGACAAAGAGGGTGGATTGGTAGCACTATCAGGCCCGGTGAATGTCACCAGTGGTGAGCGCCACGCCGTGTCGGAAAAAGCCAACATCGAGCTTGATGACCACAATCACGTTTCCCGGGTCAATCTCGAAGGCCACGCAAAAGCCTACGATGTCAATTCCCTCCGCAGCGTGGAAATCGGCGCCAACCGTGTGCGGGGCGATTTTGATGCCGCCTCAGGCATCCTGCATCACATTACGGCAGAAGATGAAGTGACAGGTGAATCCAAGGCCAAAGGAAGCACCAGTCAAATGACTGCCCGGAAGTTAGAAATGGATCTGGGTGGCAAGCGCCCTCAACCACTCCACGGTGTTGCCACGGGCAATGTCCACATCAATTTGGAATCTCAATCAGTTCTTAGTGCTTCGGACAAGGCCGCAGGGGGCAAGGGCCCCGAGAAGAAGATGTTGATAGCGGAAGTAGTGAAGTTCGATTTCCGCACCGACACTCATGGCCTGAAAGATGCCGAAACGGTTGGCCCGGGAACTCTGACCGTCACCCCAGCGGACCCTAAAACCGGTGAAAAGGTAATTACCGCCGGGCAATTCCTGATGGCCTTTGATGCGCGCAGCCGGATTCAATCCCTGCGTGGACTTGCTCCCACACAGGTGCTCTTCCGCCCGCCGGCTGCAGCCCCGCCCGGAAGCACTTCCCAGCAGAGTCAGGCAGACCGCTTGGACGCGCTCTTTGATGTCGGAACGCAAACGCTGCGCGAGGTCAGGCAAACGGGGAATTTCCAATACCGGGACGGCGACCGCCAAGCGAGCGCAGATGATGCACACTACGACGCCCGGACGCAGGCCATGCTGCTGCTCGGCCACCCGCAGGTCTGGGATGCGAACAGCCGGGTCAAATGCCAGAGAATGACCATCGATATGCGCACGAACACTTCCATTGGCGAAGGCAAGGTGCAAGCTACTCATCTGCCCAGCCCCGCGCCCGGCGCTCCCAAGGCCTCGACCCTGCCTTTGCCTACCAATATTCTGGCGGACAAGGTGGTGGCACGACGTCAGAGCCAAATCGTCCACTACGAAGGGCATGTTCGCGCCTGGCAGGGCACTGACGTGGTGGAGTCTTCCGCGTTGGACGTTTATCGTGCCCAAAAAAGGGTTAGTTCGGGCTTAAACGTAGTGACCAGCTTCTTGCAACCCGCCGCGATGGTCGGTGCGCAAGGGGCAACGCCTCATGCTACCGGGGAAACACGTCCAGTGACGATTCATGCTGACTTTTTGGAGTACCTCGACGAGGGGCGGCGTGCACGTTATCATGGCAACGTGCATTTGGTGACAGAAAGTACCATACTACAATCGGATCGTTTGGACGTATACTTTACCCAAGGAGACACGGTGGAAGGCTCGCAAGTGGATCACGCAGAAGCGGACGGCCATGTAAAGGTCACGCAACCGGGGCGCGTTGGATCAAGCGACCACGGGCAGTATTTCGCGGGACCTGGCAAGGTTGTCCTGACAGGTGGTCCGCCTTCTTTGGTTGATGAGGAAAAGGGCTCTACGACAGGCCAGCGTTTGACATTCTTCATTCACGATGATAGGCTTTTTGTGGATGGAGGTGACAAGTCGCCCTCATTTTCTAAGCATCGCGTCGCACATTGAGCGACATGCAAATTCTCTCCACAGCGGATCTGACGAAGTCTTACAAGGGCCGGAAGGTTGTTGATGACATTAACCTTAGGATCGCTCAGGGAGAGGTGGTGGGTTTGCTCGGGCCCAACGGGGCAGGCAAAACCACGACGTTTTATATCATTGTTGGACTGACCAGTCCGGACGCGGGTCAGGTTCTTCTCGACGGGGTCGACATCACGCACTTTCCGATGTACCTCCGGGCAAGAGAAGGCATCAGTTACCTCCCTCAAGAGCCCTCCATATTCCGCAAACTTACTGTGGAAGAGAATATAATGGCAGTGCTTGAGACGCGGCCCTTGACGGCGGACCGTCGCCGGGCACGTTTGGAGGAGTTGATAGAGGACCTGGGTCTTCAGCAGGTTCGCAGGAGTTATGGCTATCTGTTATCAGGAGGAGAGAGGCGGCGCGTTGAAATCGCCCGCTCGCTGGTGATTTCGCCTTCCTTTATTCTCCTTGATGAACCGTTCTCCGGGATCGACCCATTGACGGTTCTGGATATTCAGAAGATCATTGTTCGGTTGAAAGAGTCCGGAATCGGTGTGCTGGTGACGGATCATAACGTACGCGAGACCTTGCAAGTTACTGACCGCGCCTACATTATCAATAACGGGCGGATCTTCCGCGCCGGTTCGCCAGAGGAACTCGGCAACGATGCGGAAGTGAAGCGCGTATACTTGGGCGACTCGTTTCGCCTGGCAATGTAA
>JARLGN010000162.1 GCA_031292775.1 Acidobacteriota bacterium
AAGCCCCTTGGCGTCTGAATCCATGTTGAGGACGGCGACGAAATGAGGCCGCAAATTTCCATTTTCATCTTCCAAGGCAAAGTACCTTTGGTGATCGCGCATCACGGTGATCAGGATTTCACGCGGTAGGTGGAGGAAGCGCGCATCAAAACTCCCCAGCATCGGGTGCGGCCACTCGGTGGAATTAGCGATCCAGTCGGCAAGCCAATCGTCCTGGATTACATTGCCGCCGACCTCGGCCACAACCGCCGTTGCCGCCGTGATTATCCGTTTCATTCGATCACTATAGTCAACCATAACAAGAGCTTCTGAAAGCTTATTAATGTAATCCTTTAATCCGTTTACAGGGATGGGCTGGCGGGATATTGCCCGGTGTCCGAAGGTAAAATTCCCCGTCCTAACACCCAGAATCTGAAACCTTATCGTTGTGGCCTGGTCGCCTTCGCCCCATAAGGCAACAATCCAGCGGATAGGCCTTACAAACCGGGGCGCCAGCTTCTCCGTCCAGTACATGCTCTTGGGAAAAGCTAGGCCCAGAATTGCGCCGGGGAGAATTTCCGGCAAAATCTCCTGCGCCGAACGTCCTTGGGTGGTCTTCTTCAGGGAAAGATATTCGCCTTTAGGCGTCGTGGTTCGGGTCAAATCTTCCAGGCGGCCACCGATCTTCTTGGCAAAGCTCTCTGCCGCCCGCGTGTAATTCCCTTCCCGGTCGATGGCAATTTTTACCGGCGGCCCCAAAATTTCCTCTACCTTGTCCGCTTGCTGAGCCAGTAATGCCGGAACGTGGACCACCAGCCGCCGCGGCGTGGAATATGTCGTAATTTCCGGGCCCGGCAATTCGGCGCTGCCCGCAACCCCCGCGGATTCAATCAACCGGGCCTGGCGCAGAACCGCCTGGACGCGTTCGCCCAGACTCTTCTCCGCATCGCGTAGGAAGCGGGCGGGAATTTCCTCACAGCCAACTTCGAGTAAAAGGGGCATTGTCGATTGCCGATTGTCCATTTTCGATTGGACGGCTTCGGTCATCGACTGATCGCCAAGCGGAGGCAAATCAACATTGGCTACACTCGTAATTTCCGCATGTTTAGGAGCAATAGTCGGCTGTTCTTCAACAATAACTTCAAGCTTAGTGCTTCCAGTTTCCAGTTTCAGGTCTCCAGTTTGAATTTTCGATGCTGTCATGCTGCCACCTCCGCGGCGGGTTGCCGGTCAAGGTAGATGGCGGCGACTTCGCAGGCCAACTTTCGCACCCGGGCAATCAGCGCCACTCGCTCCGTCACGCTAATGGCGCCGCGTGCGTCGAGGATGTTGAACAGGTGCGAGCACTTCAAGGTAAGGTCAAAAACCTTGCGCAACGGAAAGCGTTTCTTGATTAAAGTTATGCTTTCATTTCTAGCGGTATCTGGCTCTTTTTGATTGCCTTCCACATTTGAATTTATGCGTGAATACTCTCCCAATAAGCGCCCAGCTTCCCCTTCGTAAAGGTCCAGAAGGTTCCGGCACACTTCCGGATCCGCAGCCTCAAAATCATACACAGAGAACTCCAATTCTTCTGCCCGGCGCATTTCACTGTAGGTTATGCTGTCGTTCCAGCGCACTTGGTAGACGTCTTCCACGTTTTGCAAGAAGGCCGCAATGCGCTCAAGGCCGTACGTCAGCTCCACGCTGATGGGCTCCAAGTCCACCCCGCCCGACTGCTGGAAGTAGGTGAACTGGGTAATCTCCAGACCATCGAGCATGACCTGCCAGCCAATTCCCCAGGCACCCAGGGTTGGCGACTCCCAATTGTCTTCCTCAAAGCGGATGTCGTGGTCGCGGATGTCAATGCCAATCGCCCCGAGGCTGTCCAGGTAGACATCCTGGACATTCTCCGGCGGAGGCTTCAGGATGACTTGCATCTGGGTATGCTTAATCAGGCGGTTGGGATTTTCGCCATATCGACCGTCGGCTGGCCGGCGCGAAGGTTGGGGGTAAGCCACGCGCCAGGGCTTGGGGCCCAAGACGCGCAGGAAGGTTTCCGGACACATTGTCCCTGCCCCAACTTCCACGTCGTAAGGCAAGGCAATCACGCATCCCTGCTCCGCCCAGAAAGTGCTCAGACGGAAGAGCATATCTTGAAAGTTCAAGGTCCCCGCTATTGAATTTTTGCTAGTTTTGGTCAAGAGTTATGTCCTCAAATTCCGATGGTCCTTCATCATTTGTCATTCGTCCTTGGCTTGTCGCCCGCAAGTCATTAGGTAGCGCCTGCGGACATACAGACCCCTCTTAAAGCCGCTGCTACAGGCTGGAAGGACGGGCAAATGACCAATGACAACGGACAAATGACCGCCGTTCAAACTTCTTCCTCCATCATCGCCCGCGTCACCAACCTCTTTTCCGTGTGGCTTTCGATGATTTCCTCGAAAAAGTGGCTTGCTTCACGGCAACCGGGAGGGGCCTTTTCTTCCGCCAGCCACTTGTCCAGAGGCTTTAGGCACGCGGATTTGACCATGGCCATGATGTCGCCCGACACTCGCAGGCTGTTGGGCGGCCTGCAATCGCGGCAGAGCAGCGATTCCGACCCGCAGGCATAGTAGCCGCCCTCATCTCCTAGCGCGCGGCCACAGGATGAACAGGCATCGAACGCTGGCAAGAACCCGCCCAGTCGCACCATCCAATAATCAAAATAAAGCAGCGGCCGGTTAACCTCAGAGGAGGTCTTGAGGGCCCGCAGGACGGCCAGGATCAGGCGGAACGTCCGCTCGTTCACCTCGCGCTCCGGCAGCAGGCGATCCCCCACCTCGGACACGTATTGTGCCGCCAGTTGCACGCGGTAGTCCTTCTGCATGTTGAAGAACGACTCGATAATTTCGACGGAATTCAACTGCAGCAGATCGCGGTTTTCACGCTCGAAGATCCAGAGCCGCACATAGCTGAGAGGTTCAAGTGTACCGCCGTAGCGGCTTTTCGTGCGCTGGGCGCCGCGAGCCACAGCCCGCAGACGGCCCATTTGCCGCGTAAAAAGCGAAGCGATCTTGTCAGCTTCACCCAGGCGGTAGGTACGGAGAACGATGGCTTCTGTTTCGCGCAGAGGCATTCGATGGGCCAATGTCGACGCGCCGACACAGGAAAAAGGTTAGCACAGGCGCCCGCCAGCGGGAAGAGAAAAAGCTGCCGGCACTGCCCATACCTTCACATCAATAAAGCAGTAGAGCACTCCATGGAAGGGCAAAAACAACTCACGCCAAGGCGC
>JARLGN010000163.1 GCA_031292775.1 Acidobacteriota bacterium
CCGCGCCATCCAGATGGTGGAAGTGGCCTGCGGCATGCCCAGCCTGATGATGGGCGATTCGCTGAACGATGTGGCGCGCGAGATCGACTGCAAAACCATTCGCCAGCCCATTGGCGTGTGCGTGGGGATTACACCTTTCAACTTTCCCGCCATGGTGCCGCTGTGGATGTACCCGTTCGCGATTGCCTGCGGCAATACCTTCGTGCTGAAGCCCTCGGAAAAAGTTCCGCTGACGCCGACGCGCATCATCGAGTTGCTGGCGGAGGCCGGGGTGCCCGCGGGCGTCATGAACATCATTCATGGCGGCAAGGAAACGGTGGACGCGCTGCTGCATCACCCCCTGGTGAAAGCCGTGTCGTTCGTGGGTTCGACGCCGGTGGCCAAGTACATTTACGCCACTGCGGCGGCGGGAGGGAAGCGTGTGCAAGCGCTGGGCGGGGCAAAGAATCACTTGGTGGTAATGGCCGACGCCGACATGCCCAAGACCGTCGAGGCCATCATCGGCTCGGCTTTTGGCGCCGCGGGTGAGCGCTGCCTGGCGGGTAGCGTTCTGGTGCCTGTGGGCGAGGCCGCCGGTCCGCTTCTGGATTTGCTGACCAAACGCACCCAAGCCATGACGGTAGGCGACGGTTCGCAGGCCGGAATTGAGATGGGGCCGCTGGTAACCTCCGATCACTGCAAGCGCGTGGCGGGTTATATCGAAAAGGGCGTCGCCGAAGGCGCCACCCCACTGGTCGACGGCCGCAAGTACAAGTCCTCCGGCGCTGGATTTTTCCTGGGGCCGACGATTTTTGACAACGTCACGCCCGACATGACCATCGCAAAAGAAGAAATTTTCGGACCCGTTCTCTCTGTGATCCGGGTCAAGACGTTGGACGATGCCATCAAGCTGGTGAATCGCTCACCTTACGGTAACGCCACGTCAATCTTCACTAGCGACGGCAAGTCCGCGCGCGAGTACTCGTCGCGAATTGAAGTGGGCATGGTGGGAGTCAATGTTGGCGTCGCCGCCCCCATGGCCTTCTTCCCGTTTGCCGGGTGGAAGAATTCCTTCTTTGGGGATCTGCACGCCCACGGCAAAGACGCCGTAGGGTTTTACACCGAGCAGAAAGTCATCATGAGCCGGTGGTTCTGAGAATTTTCGATTTTGGATTTTGGATTAGTGGCCGCACGATAACCGGTAGGCGCGAGGTTATCCCGTTCCCATCAACGAGAGCGGTCACGGGTATAGAGGTCCTCTCGTCTCCAGCCGTTACCGTCGCTTTGTCGAAAGCAAAATTGTTGTAACTTGACCGGCAGAAATTTTCAATCCTCAGTTTTCGGTCATCAGTAACAACGGGTGGCAAGGCGATAGCGGATAGCGCACAACTGGTCCCGAATCCCCAACCCCGAACCCCGAGCCCCGAGCCCCGCTTCACCAGTCCTTTCCTTCCCGCACTGGATTTAAGTGCAGGTACTCCGGCTCATCATCGACGTTCGAGGTCTAAGGCAGCTATTTCCCAAGGGGAAAGATTGAGTTTCACGCTCTTGGTGGACTCGTCTAAGACCGCTGAAACTCCCATCATCGGGTTCCCCTCCAGATTAACCCGGCGGCAGGCGCGCAAGGGCACGGTGAAGCTCAGCTCTCCCTGCTTGTGCTCGTCGGAATAGTTCATAAGCCACGCTGTCAATCTTTCCGAATCTGCCTTGAGGCGAAAGATCACGATCGCCGGGTCGTTCACTGACACCCATGATTGTGACGGGACGCGCGGCACAGTCCCCCGTTGTACGATGGGCCCCCACGAGGCTTCCGCAAACCTGAAACTTTCCGCCGCAGTAAAAGAGGATCCTGTGGTTACCGACCAATTCCATCGATAAGATCCCTTGAGAGTTCCGTGTGCGATCATGTTCCTGAGCAAAACATGGCCAGGGGTTCGCACGCAGAAGAACTGCTGCGTCCCCCCATGCGCCAGATTCATCGCATACCCCGGGGATTGTAGCCGAACATAATTGAGTGCCGAGAACTGCTCCTTGTGGGTCTCCTCTTCTCCAAAGGGGAAATCACGAACGACGCTCGTCTGGTCCGCGGCAAGCTCAAGCTCCGCCAGTGCCAGAAACTTTATTTGGGGGTAAGTGTGTAATTCCGTGATGACATCCACTCTTCGTATGCCTTGGTATAAGACGGCACGGGCGGTCACCCACGCTGCCGGTTCCTCGGTGGTGCTCAATGTCAGGAGGTTCCCCCGAACTGCCAACGCGTGGTACGCAGGGCCTGCAGCCTCGATCGCGCCCGAGTAGGATACTTCCCCAAAGTCCTTCGCCCGGAATCGGGCGCCGGAATTCGGCGCCTCCCACCCACTCTCGTTAACATGGGTAATCTCACCGCTGAACGGTCGAAAGAGAACAGTGCGACTCTTGTCCCGGTCAAGGATCACAAAACCTTTACGCGGTTCGTCCCACTTCACCGCGTAATGCTCGTTGGCGATCTCCCCTGATGGTCGCAAAGAAGGTACTGAGGCCGTGGAACCTTTTTTTAGACCAAACGTCTTGAACCCGCAAGGCGGCAGGTCCACCACCCCCACAAGCCTGGGGTTTTCATTCGCATAGACTGATTCAATTCGCTGCAGTTCCCCCTTCTCGTCGCCACTCTCCAAGAAGTAGTCAGCCCCATCGCTTGCCTCTATTTCCAGCACAATGGGTTGACGAACTACAACTCCCGCAGGATTCTGGCAAATTACCGATGCTGATGATTCCGCCGCCGGCGCTCCCGCCAAGTGTTCCACCGCCTCCTGGCGAAGTTGGCGGACACCCGCCTCAACCTCGCGGCTCATCATCTTGGCGATCTCGAGATTCGTGGTAAGGACATGCTCATATTCGCAGGGGAATCTACCGACAATAAAACAATCGTGATTTTGGGGCAGCATGAGCTTTTTCCAGAGATCGCGCAGACGCTTGGACCGGCCTGAATCCGGCGCCAAGGAAAGAAGAATTTCAGCAGCATTCAACTCGTGCTCAAGACGCCGATTCTCCTTGAGCAGGGCGTCTCCTTCGTATCCCCAGCCGCCTAGCGTTGCCCAAAGCGACTCCTTATTCTGAGGCCAGCCAAAGTTAAATACAGGATCATCCATCTTCCAATATTGGGATTCCAGGTTTGTTCCGGGTTTACGTCGGCGGCGCATATATTCGCCAAAACCAAGGGATTGAAGTCCCTTGTTTCGCAGCGACTGCAATCCCTCGGTGTAGGGCGTGTAGGATGCTCCCCAGTCCAAACCGGGTGGCCAGATTTCCGCCCAGATGGTCAGTAACGCCTCCTCCGCCTCCGCCGCCGGATCCACATAGCCGGCCAGCGATTGATTCTGCTTCACCAGGGAGATCATCCAGGGATTGTGAGGGATGGTGGGGATGGCGCTGCCATCCAACCCCTGCCAATTCACTACGGCTTTCTTGACCAGCGGCAGTGACCCGTTATTTTGAACTTGTAACGAGGCATAAGGATACCCACAGAGCCTGAGTAGCTGTGGCATCTGGGGGTGGAAGATGATTTCTTCCACCAGGAAACACTCCACCTCCTTCCCCAACACCTCGCGCACGACCGCCCGACCTTCTACGAACTGCCGGACATTCGATTGCCAGCCGACTAACTGCACGTAAGGTTGACTGTAGGTTCCACCAACAGGTTCGATCCGGCCAGCTGCCACCAGGGGCCGGAATTTTTCCTGGACGAACTGCTTGTCCTCCCCTTGTATGACTTCGTAAGCATGCGAGTCAAATTCCAGGCAGATCGTCAACCATGGGAATTGGCTTGCGGCGTCGATGGTTTTCTGGACTCCGTAAAACACGGAGAAAGCTTGCTGATAGTGTTTTTCACCTACTTTCCCCTCACGAAACAACCATCCTACGCCAGACTGATGCCAGTGGTTCACAATCGTGAAGGAAACGTTAGATGGGCTTGTCCCTTTTGCGTCTCTGACCACGCCCAGCATCGATGTGGCACCTAGAACCTGAAGGAACGCCCGCCGACTCACCGGCGATTCATTAAAGGATTCCTTTAATCGAATCTTAAGTTCCTCTTTGTCGTTTCTCCTCACCATCTTCCCTCATTTCACCTGGTATTCACTGAACAGGAATTTGAACAAGCGGGCGAATGCCAACTAACAGTACCCATCAGCGTATCTGGCTGGCTTTATCCGGTCGCTGAGCTTGCACTCGCAATATCGTGACCCTGCACGCCCGCCGTACGGTAGCACGAATCTTTTCCCACTCCAAATCGCGAAACCATCGGGGAAAAAAGGCAGCCACGAGCGGGGAGCGCAGAGACCCTGCGGGTTTTCTCCGGTTGTCAAGCATTCAAGCCGCGGAGTTCAAGAACAACTCCGCGCTACTAAACTTCCCACCACTTTGGACGCCGCCCTTCAAACCGTGGTGAGAAATGTGCGTCCGGCGAGGAGAATTCGACACGATTATTCCTA